>NZ_JBHVWC010000064.1:38898-66248 GCF_042882445.1 Kitasatospora sp. NPDC058218
ATTGCGCCGCGCCGCGGCGCGGGGGTTAATGTTTTTGGCTGTGGGGGTGTAACCCCCCGGTCCCCCCCTTTTAGGGGGTTAAACACCCCCACACTCGGGATCCGGCGCGCCGGATGCGGGTCCTAGGCCCACAAAAGTTATCTCCTGGGATAACCTTTGGTGGTGATCAGTCCCTCGACGGGCGGCCGTGTGGTGCGCCTTCCCTCATCCCGGCCGGGCAGGCAGCCTGCCAAGCCCCCGCCGCCCGAGACCGCGGGCGGGCAGAACGTCGTCGCGATCCGCCTGGAGCCGGGCGAGTCGGTCTCGGTCAACCCGGCTCCAGCGCCGGAGCCGGCGGCCGGTCGGCGTGAGGACTTCGACTTCCTCGGGCACACCTTCTACATGGCCTCAAAGGAGCTGTCGGCGAAGCTGCCGTTCATCGGTCTGACCGCGACCGAGTACGACGTTTGGCACACGATGCTCGGCGCGCAGCTCAAGGGCGGAATCGTCCTGACCACGGTCATCAAGCTCGGCGAGCGCCTGGGCATCGGCCGCAAGGAAGCCGGGGAGGCCCTGGCGAAGTTCCTCGACATGGGCTTCATGTGGCTGGAGAAGCGCGGCCGCTACCGGATCAACCCGCGCATCGCGTTCTGGGGCAGCAGCGTCGAGCAGCAGCGCGCCCTGGCGCTGATGCCCGACAGCATCCCCGAGATCCGTCTGCCCGAGGGCGAGGTCCGCCCGCCGCGCCGCACCCGCCGACCTAAGCTGGAGTCGCTGTGATGACCGCCGAACGCCACGACCAGGACCAGGACCAGGACCAGGAGACCGCGACATTCCTGACCGCCGAGGACTCGGTGTTCACGGCGCAGGACCTCTCGCGTGCACTACCCCTGTACCGGCTGACGACCCTGCAGTACGACGTGTGGCACACGGTGCTCAGCGAGATGACGGACGGCGGCTGGGTCCCCCTCACGCTGGAGGAGATTGCCGACCGGCTCGGAACCAAGAAGAGCAACATCTCGCCGGCCCTCGGGCGCCTGGCCGAACTCGGTCTGATCTGGCGCGTCTCCAACGGCCTGCACCGCATCAACCCGCGGATCGCCTTCAAGGGCAGCCAGGAGGAGTGGGTCGAGGCCCTCTCCGAGGTGCCGGCCGACGTTCCCGAGGTGATCCTGCCGGCCTACCACCGCCGGCCGCCGCGCGGCGGCCGTGGAGGCCTGGCCGCCACCGGCTGAGCGGCTGGCCGCTGACCGCGGAGTGCGGGTTGGAAGCCCACAGAAGTTATCGCCAGGCATAACTTGCCGGACCGCTGTTCACCGATCTTCGACGGTCGTCCGGCCGGGACCCGCCGCGCGCTGACGGCTCCCGGCCGGGGCCGGGTTACCGGGTGCTGCCCCATGGGCCAGCCCGTGGCGGCTACCGTCAGGAGCACAGGTTCCGGCCCGGCGCCGGCGCGCTATCCGCCGAGCCCGGCCGCCCGGAGCTCGGCCAGCAGCGCGGCCATGGCCTCCGCGCTCGGGCTCTCCCGGACCTGAGCGGCGGCGGCCTCGATCCGATCGCGCGTCTCGGCCGGCAGATCACGGGCTGTGGCGGCGAGCTGGTCGAGCCTCGCGGTGTAGCCCGGCGGTGGGGTCAGATCATCGTCCATGGCGCCATGATGGCTCGGCCGGGCGCCATTCGAGCCGGAACACCGTAGAACCGACGAGCGCCTCGGGTACGAGCCCGACGCCGGTGGGGTGCTCGCCGACGGCGCCGCCGTCCTGTACCTCGTCGCCGCCGAAACCGGCACGGAGCCGGCCGACGCCCACCGTGGCCGGTCGAGACGCTGGCCCGGCGTCAGGGCGGGGAAAGCGCCGGCGGCACTGTGCGCCGCTGGGCAGAGCGCCGGGTCGAGCTCGGTCATGACCCCGCGGACGAGCGCGACCCGGTCAGCGCCCGGTGGAATAGCCCGGCCGACCGCGGCGCCGACGCCCTCGGCGACCCCCACGCCTTCGACGAGGACGTGCTCCCTGGCCAGGGGCACGGAGTCCTCGAAGCGTCCTCAGCCCTGCCCTCAACCCGCGGTTCTGAGGAGGTCTCTACGCCGCTCAGGCCTGCATTGCGTCGGTCGGTCCCGGAACCACGGCGGCCGGGGCGGGGAACAGCAACTCGGTGACGTCGAAGGCGACGCGCACCATATCCACGGCCATGGCCGGAGTGAGGGCGCTGCCGGTCAGCTGGCCGTGGGCGAACCTGTTGCGCAGCGGCCGGCCGGCGTCGAGCCGCTCGGCGAGGTCGGCCGTGATGACGCCGGTGGCGGCGGCCTGCTCGATGAGTTGCTGCAGCGTCTTCTTCTTCGCACCGAGGTGCTCGGCCAGGACGCGCTCCAGGGCGAACAGCGAGTACGCGACGGCGACGGTGGTGAACTCGTACCGGTAGTACGAGTGCCGGATCAGCTCGCGGCAGGTTTCCAGCACGCTGACCACGTGGGTGGGCGCGTGCTCGGGCAGGACCAGGCCGGCGACCAGGGCGTGCATGTCCGAGTAGTGGTTCACGAAGTGGTGGGCACGCGGGTCCGGGACGGGCCAGGGCAGCGGTCCGGGCAACGGCGGCAGGGTATCCATCCGCGCAGTCTCGTGGCCTGGCGCGCGCCGACGCCAGCGAATTCGATGGCCCCGGTGGCCCGGGAGTGTCCCGTGCGCTACTGCTGGCGGGGCAGGGCGATCCGGTCGATCAGTTCCCGCCGCACCACCACGCTGCGGCTGATGGTGTCGGCCCATGTCTGGTGCCGCACGTGGGTGACGGGGCGGACGAAGCCGGCGAAGGCCGGCAGCGCGTCCAGCGCGTGCAGGACGCCGCGCCAGATCGCCCGCGCCGCCCCGATCGGCGCGCCGGTGTCCTCGTCCACCGTCACGATGCCCACCAGCCGCCCGCCCAGGCCCTGCCCGGTCCGCCCCCGCTCGGCCCACTGCAGCACCAGCCACCCGCCCCCGACCACCCAGTACCCGCCCGCCAGCGACCCCCGGATATCGGTGTCCGCGAGCAGCGCCAGCAACTGCAGCGCCGCGAACGCCGGCGCCAGCGCCGACAGGGCGGCCAGGTACGCCGTCATCAGCCCGCCCGCGATCCCCACCTCGATCCCCGCCGCCGTCGCCCGCTGCGCCCAGGAGGCCAGGCCGGGGATGCCGGTCCTCATCGCGGGCGAGGCCGGGGCCGGGCCGGTCGGCACGCCGGGGTGCCACCAGGGCGCAGCTGGCGGAGAGACGGGGAACAGCGTGTGATCGTTCATGGCCGGTCAACGCGCCCTCGGCGGGTCGGGGCACGCCACGCCGGGGCACGGACCACTCCGTGCGCCCCGGACGCCATGCGCCTTCATCTGGCATGTTCGCGGCCGAAATAGTGCAGGTCAAAGCCCTGGTCACCGCCGATACGCGGGTCTAGCATTCCCGGCACGGCTGGCCCACCACACGCAGCACCGGGTTGCCGAGCAGGTCGGCGGCGCCTCCAGAGGTGGCCGGCGCCGCCCACGGCCGGAGCCCCAGGCATCCCCCGCCCCAGGGCTTCGGCGCGCGTGGTTGATCGGCTCGCGCCGGAAGGTGTTGTCTCGGTCCGACCCGCCGGCCGGCGAGGCCGGTCTTGCCCACCCGTTCGGCGATCCGTAGCCACTCGTGGTGGTCCGCCTCGGAGGTGAGTACCGAATGGTCGAAGCCCGGGGAGTCCAGGGCCAGGCCCCGGACATGGTGGAGCTGCGCCAGTGCTTCAGCCGGTGCTCGCCGCCACCGCCCGACCGGGGAAAGGAACAGGCGACGTGCACTGGTGCACGTCGCCTGTCGTGAGCGGCGGCGCGGCAACGCCGGTCGCTCGGAGATCCCAGTGGTGTCGGTGGAGTCCGTCTCGCCAAGGGAAACCAGGCTCCACTGCGAGGCGGAGCCGGATGTGAGGAAGAGTCACACGGACCCTTGTCAGCTGGCAACGGAAACTTGGACAGGCATGCAACAACGTGGCGGCCCGTGCCAACTGTCGACAGAAGGTGCTATGTTCCGGGCCGCACCGTCGTCCGTGGGTTCGACAGAGAGCGTAAACCTGCTGGTAGGAGCGCCAGGATAAGGACATCCGGACCTCGGTTGAATGTGCAGGTGCGGCTCCGGCATGACTCGGCGGCGGCCGTGAGCCCCGACCGGTTGGATGGGTTTTAGATACCGAGCGCTGGGACGCCCTTGCAACAACAGGTGGTGCGGGTCGGTCCTGAGCCCGGGGCGTTACGCCACCCGTGGGATAGTTGTGCTGACACAGAGACAGCTCCGCGACGGCAATCGCGAGTTGTCGAGTTCAACCCCGGCCCGTCGGGTCAGGTGGAGTCCGCTTCAATCCCAAGGATCAATCTTCATGTTCCGTAACGCCAGCGGCCGTGCCGCTTCTCTGCCCTGCGTCACGACCGGTTCGCCGGCCTCCGTGAGCCCGACCGAGGCCGTCATCGTCATCGTCGTGATGGTGCTCGCCGCGCTGCTCTCCCTGTGCGGTCTGCCCGCCCTCGGCATCCTGGACCTGCTCCTTCTGGCTGGCTGCGTCGGGGTCCGGCTGATCATGATGCTCCAGGCCGCTCGGACGGTCCTGGCTGTGCAGGGCTGACGTCGTATGGGCCGTGCTGAGCGGCCCGTCACCCCCCATACCAAGGATCTGGAGGAGCTGGCGCTGTGGCTGCGGTCACAGCGCCAGCGCGCCGGTCTCACCTACGCCAAGCTTTCGGCGGAAACCGGAATGACCGTCTCGCGGCTGTCACGGGCTGCGAACGGTGACGCCGTCCCCTCGCTGGAAGTGGTAGAGGCGTACGCGAAGGGGTGCGGTGCCGCGTTGAAAGATCTTCGTATGGCCCGCCGGTTGTGGAGGCGGGCCCGTCTGTCGGCGCTGCCTTCATCGCCGGCGGAACAGCACTTCGTGCACATCAGCATGGTTGGGAGCTGGGCAGAACTCTGGGCTGCCATGGTCCACCTGCGCCGCAGGAGTGGTCAGCCAAGCCTTCGGGAGTTGCAGTCCCGCGGCGGCAAGCACGGCGAGCTGGCGCGCAGCACGCTCAGCCTCGTCCTGCGAGGGCAGGCCAGACCCAGCCTGGAGTTTCTGCACAGGTTCGTCAGGGCCTGCGGTGTGACCTCGGTCGCAGTCATCGAGGAATGGCAACAGGCATGGGCCCGAGCCCATAACCGGTCGAGGGAGACAGACCTCCTGCAGCACTACGAGCAGTTGTTCGCGCTCAGCCTGGGACCCTCCACGGTCCGGCATTTGCGGGAGCGGCTGACCCATGTGGAGGCTCCCTCGGAAAGTTCGCCTTAACACCAGTCCAGCGGCCCGGAGTCAGCGGCGGTCAGACCATGACCCCCGCCGAGTCCGGGTCGCTTCGGCTCCGGCGACAGCACAAGGGCCTGGCTGGGCCCGGAGCCACCCGAAGGGAGAGGGGTGCGGAGATGAGCGTCCAGCCCGCCGGGATCACGTCGCCGGGTCCTGCGCGGCGTCGTTCGGGCGGGCGGTCTGCTTGAGCTTCATCGCGGCCTTGTGCCGGTTCTCGGCGCCGGCCCAGTACGGGTGGGCGTACAGCTCGGCACCGACCGCGGTGAACGCGGCCCGCTTCTCCTTGGTCGGGTCGGCGGCCCAGTCGGCCTCGGCGGTGTACCAGCGGCGCTGGAGTTCCAGCAGGTCAGCGGGGAAATTCAGTGTCGGACACCGGCCCATCGTAGGTCGCACACCCGGACGGCCGACGGCACGGCACCGGGCCGGGACAAACCTCGGGGCGGGGCGCCGGCCGAAGCGGGTTACCGGGTGCTGCCCCACGGGCCGGCCCGGGGCGGCTACCGTCAGGAGCACAGGGCCCGGCCCGGCGCCGGGAGATGCCGAGAGGGAGAGGGGTTGGTGGGAATGAGCGCCCAGCCCGCCGAACGAGGGGGCGGCCGTCTTGGCCTGCCGCCGATGGACACCGTGCAGGAACTGCGCGCCGCGCTGCGCACCGGCCACGGCTACCCCGGCGACGCCGAGCGCCTGGACGCCGAACTCGCCGAGCAACTGCTGCGCCGCGTGCCGGTGGACCGGCTCGACCAGGTCGAAGAGGTCCCCGCCGTCGTGGACCTGGTCGCGGTCGCCGAGATCGTCGCCGCCTACCGCGGCCGCGTGCTGCTGGCCGCCGACCCGCAGACGGCCGACGCCGTCGACCAGGCCGTTGCCGACCTGCTGGCGCGGCAGGGCGCCGAGTGACCGACCAGCACCAGCAGCCGGACCGTCCGGCGGTCGCCGTGGTCACCGACCGCGCCGCCCAGCGCGCCAAGGAGCTCGGCGCCGACCAGGCTCTGGAGGCGCTGCGCGCCGAACTCGAACAGCACCCGCGGCTCGGCCGGCCGATCCGCACCGTCACCGAGGGCGGCCAGCGGGTCGAGCTGTACTCCACCCGGATCGAGGGTGACCCGGCCGAAGGCCGGCCCGCGCTCAACGTCGTGCACGCCTACGCCCCCGCCCCGCCCTGGCCGCCGACCGTACGGATCGCCGCCGTCGTCCCCGAAGACCCGCCCCACCCCGCGCCGTAGAAGTCGGGCCGGCGGGCCTTCGCCCGCTACGCCGCTGCCGGTGCCCGCTAGGCCCGAGACGTACGATCCGGGCCATCACCGGCGGGCGCCGTGCCGTCGTCGGGCCTGGGACAGGGTGGGGCAGGCGTCGCGGGTGGGTGACCGGGCGGACAAGGCGAGCGAACGCGGGCAGGGCGTCCAGGACGTGCAGCACTCCGCGCACGATGGTCCACGCCGCCCCGATCGGCGCGCCGGTGTTCTCGTCCGCCGCATCGCCGGCGAAGACCTGAACTCGCCTGTCTTGCCGCACATCTCCCGTGGTGTCGGCCACTGCTGCCATCCTGATCCGATGGGGATAGAGGAAGAGGAGGCCTGGGACCTCGACATGGTTCTCGGTCAGACGGTTGCCCTGCTCGATCGACGCGGCGACAGAGAGGCATTCCAACTGCTTCTCGACATCACCAACCTGGAGTTCGAGCAGGTCGAGGGCTGGGGAGGGGCCGGTTTGCAAGTGGTTCTACTTGCTGAGAGCCACATCGTTTCGCTCTTCACCGAAGATATGTATGAGCGCATCAAGGAACCACTCCTTGAGGTCGCTCGCCGGCGCGGCTTCCAGAACGCCCACCATCTGGTCATCAGGGAAGCCCTTCCCGAGATCGGCCCCGACTGGCGCGACCAGTTCGCGCAGCGGGCCACTGCCCGTCCCTCCAACCAGGCCCGCCGGGAACGGGCGGCGCCGACGGTGCTCACCGAGGACGGTCTGGCCCTGGCAAGTCAGGAGGAACGCATCGTCTACCTCGCGCTCAAGGACATTCAGGCGGGTATCCCGGAGGACAAGACCATCGCCATCGCGCCGTTGCCAGGGGTGCGCCTACGAGCCGGCCACACGTGGACTCCCGACATCACGGTCTTCGGCAACGGCCGAGTCATGATCTTCGAAGTGGACGGGCCTCATCACCGCAACACCCGTCGATACGCCGACGACCGCAACCGAGACCTCCAGTGGCAGCGCTGCGGGGTTCCTGTCGTTCGGCTGCCGGTCGAAGACCTTGCTGACCAGAAACAGCTCACCGAGCGACTCAAGGAGGAACTGCGGCGCCACCTGTGGCCGCGCTGACCAATAAGGTCGATCCGCTCAGGATGCCCCCTACAGGCACCTGGTCCCACCAACGCGCCTTACCGCCCGGCGGCCGGAATGCAGAACGGACGTGGGCGTTCGGGTGGAAGACTGGTGATCATGAGTTCCGACCGGCGCCCGTTGTGGCAGCCCTTCTCCGAGCCCGCCACCGACACGCCCTCCCGCGCGGATGACCGGGCTCGGCTGCTCGCGGTCGAGCGGGCCCCGTTCCTGGAGCCGGCCCCCGCGGACCCGCCGGCGGTGGTGCCCGGTGCGCGGCGGCGGCTCGGCCCGGGTGGTCTCGCCGCCGCGCCGGTCCCGGACGGCCGGGGCTGACCACACCCGTCGCCAGCCCGGCCCGGGTCACGCCTCGGCGGGGAACGGGGCGAGCCCGTGCCGGCGGTGGTGTCGATCAGGCCAGCGTTTCGGTGGCTGCGGCGCGTCCGATGGCGGTGGTGGCGTTCAGTTCGTCGGCGAGGAGGGTGAGCTCGCGTTCCAGGTCGCCGAGTACACAGCCGGGCATGGCTGCGGCGAGGGCGCAGACGGCGACCAGGGCGAGCCGCTCGCCGGTGCGGAGCTCGGGCAGGGTGCCGGTGTGGGTGGCGCCGAGCAGCACGTCCGCCGCCAGGCGGTAGCGCAGCTCCTCGACGAGCCGGCCCTCGCCGCCGGGGATGACCTCGCGGGCGCTGGCGTGGACGATCGCCTCGGCCGCGTTCCCCAGCACGAGGGCATGGCGCTCGTCGTCCTGGCGGGCGGCGAGCTCGCGTACCCACGCGGCCGCCGCTTCTCCCGCGTCGGCGGCCAGGGCGAGCGCCTCGCGTACGGCGAGTTCGTGTTCCTCGCGCGCGGCCGCGGCCCGTGCCGCGGCCTGTTCCGCTCGCTCGTCGTCGGCACCGAGGTCGTCCGGATAGTCGTCAGTCGGCCGGGGGGCGGACACGGGCAGGGAGGAGAGCGAGTTCGTCATGGCCGGTGAACCGGCCCCGGCCCCGAACCGTCACGGCCCGGCGGTGGGCCGCCGCGCGACCGCCACGCCCGGCCGCCCCGGCGCGCCACCGCAGGACCGCCGATCGCCCCGGGGAGAAATGCCGTGTACCGGCTGGCTAGCATTCCGATCATGACTTTCTCCCCGGGTGGAAACATGCCCGCAGCGCCGATGCTGTTCGGCGCCCCGACCTGCGCCATGTGCACCACGGAGCTGGAGTGGGGCGGCAAGGGCCGCCGGCCGAAGTACTGCTCGAAGGCGTGTTCGTCGAAAGCGGACCGCGCCCGGGGGAAGGAGAAGCAGGGACAAGCCCTCGCCGCGGCCGCCGAAACGCCCCGGGGTGAAACGGGACTCCCCGAAGGGCTGGCCAACGACCCGTCGGCCGCCGAACTCCTCACCCTCGGGGAGGAGCTGATCCGGCACGACCGGCTGCTGCTGCTCCAGCTGGACCGCGCGGCCCGGGACGCGGACCCGGCCCTTGCGCGCCAGGCCGCCGCCGACGTCCGGCACTCCGCGTACGGCGTGATGCAGCGCCACCGGGAGCTGGTCGAACGGCTGCTCGACCAGCACCCCACGCAGGCCCGGGCGGTGGGACAACCAGGCCCGGCGGCCGAAGAAACGCCCCGGGGTGAAACCCGGACCGGTTCCGGAGCGGCCCCGGGGATGGCCGGGGCCGCACCGGCCTGCCTGCCCGCTCCCCGCCCAGCCGCCGTCACCGTGGAGCCGGCCGTCCGGCCCGCCGACCAATCGCCCCGGGGCGAAACGACCACCGAATATGGCCCGGGCCGAACCGCCGAAGATGCCCGTTTGACGGGCGTTGGCCCCCGGGGTGAAACGACGGCCTCCCCCGGACGGGGCGAGAACGCGCCCGCTGCGCCCCGGGGAGAAACCCCGGCCACCGCCAGCAGACCGGCGCCCGCTCCGGCTCGCACGGCCCCGGGCGCAACGGTCGCCCACCCCGACGACAGCGACCTGCAGCCCGACGCGGTGCTGCGCGCCACCTCCGACCCAGTCCGCCGCTTCGGCCCGCCGACCCGCACCGACGATCTGCACCTCACCTTCGGGCCGGGCTGGACCACCACGTCCTGGTCCGCGCCGGAGGCCGCCGACGTCCACCAGCTCCACCACCGCGGCGTCCGCGTCGGCTGGACTGCGCTGCTCGGCGACGGGCCGTGGGGCCTGGGCGGCTGGATCGCGGTGCTGCTCCTGGCCGACGGCCGTGCCGAGCCGCTCCTCGGCAATATCGGCCGGCCCCGCATCCACCGCGACTGGAGCGAGGCCCTCGACGCGCTGCGCAAGGCGCGGCTCACTCCGCCGGCCACCGCCGCGCGAACCCCAGACACCGCCCGTCCGGCCCCGAAGACCTCCGGGTGGATCGGCCCGCGCGCGGCCGAGCCCGCCGCCGGGACGGTGACGGTGCCGCGCGACCCGCTGCACCGAGGCCTGCCCCGCAGCATGGACGTCCACATCCCCCTCGACCCGGCGACCTTCGGCTACGCCTGGGTGCTCTCGGGCTGGACAGTGCAGCCGGACGTGATGGTGGTGCTCGGCGAAGGGTACCCGGTGGGCTGGGTCGAGCGCGGCCTGGACGGAGGGGATGGCTGGGTCGCGGTCTACGAGGGCTACTTCCTCGGCGACCCCGCCACCCAGCAGGCCGCCCTCCACGACACCCCGGAGCTCGCCGCCCGCATCATCCACCAAGCCCACGTCCACGACCTCTGATCGGACTGCCCGGGCGGCTACAGCTCGTGGGCGAGGCGCTTCAACCGGAGGTAGAGCTCCGCCAGCTCCTCCCGGATCTCGGCCGGTGCCCGGTTCGTCTCGTTGAACTGATCGTGCCAGCCGGGCCTGGAAGTTAGCCACACGTCCGGGTTCGGCCACTCCTGCTGGCTGGCGGTGATGTCGACGATCAGCCCGTCCTGCTCCACCCAGGCGTGCGATCCGAGACCCACGTCGGGGGAGCCCCCGCTGACGACCTCCCACGCCCCGAGTCCGCTCTCGGCGAAGTACACGGCCAGCAGGGTCGAGCTGTCCTCGCAGGAGCTGTCCGGGAATTCGATGAAGCCCCCCAGGTCCCAATCGCGGGGGTCCAGGTTGGGCCGAATCTGCACCAGAGCGGCTCGGAAGCGCTCGGCGGTGCCGCGCACCAGGATCTCGTCCGTCATGGGATCCAGCATCGCCGGACCGGCTCCGGCGGAGTACTGGACATGCTGAAGGTGGCGCGGCTGTCGGTGCGTGCCTTCCCGGCCCCGCCCGGCCTCGGCGGCGAACAGCGCGAACACCTGCTCGCCGCCGACCCCGAGGCCTTCACCGCGGTCCGCACCCTCGCCGAGGCAATCCTGCGCCGTCACCTGGCCGCGGCCCCGGCCGGCACTGTCTCGACCGTCCGCACGTGCGCGACGGCGGCCGCCACCCGCGGCGCCCTGCACCAGGTGGCCCTGGCCCTTGGAACGACCGAGGAGGACTGACCGCACCGGACGAGGTCGCGCAGCGACAGCCGGGAACCGGGTTCGGCCCGCACCCGGCCCCGGCTCAATCCAGGGCGGGCGGGTGAAGGGAGGCCCTCCGGGCGGCACGCCGCCCGGAGACCGGCCCGCTCCCGCGTACCGTCGCCCGGGTGGGCGCGTGGGCACGGGCAAATTCCCGGCCCGGCTGCCGACGTGCTGGGTCCCCTGTTGGCCTGGCTGATCCTCGGCCGGTCCGACGGTGTCGTACGGGCCCGTGTTGGCTGGTTAGGCGCCGCAGAGGGTGTCGTTGATCTTCAGTGAGTGGGTGACGTCGTTGAGCTGGTACGAGCGCAGGTCGTTGATGGAGCCTCCGTCGCGTCCCACGCACACGTGTCGGCCGAAGTAGTTGTCCTTCTGGTAGACCCGTGCGGTGCGGCCGCTGTTGTTGATCACCGAGCTTCCCGCTCCCCGGATGTAGTCCGGCAGGTGTCGCTCGCTTCCGTCGACGGCCCGCTTGACGTAGGGCTGGCCGACGAAGTCGATGTCGGGGTAGACGCACACGAAGCCGCGGGGGCACGCGATCTTGTCCCGGTGCTGCGCGAGGGCCGTTCCGGTGTCCGGGGCGGCCTGGGCCGGCGTGCCGGCGAGCACCGCGGTCAGAGCCACGGCGGTGGCGGCGAGCGTCGTGCGGACACGCGTGGTGCGCATGTGGGTCCCTTCGGTGGTTCCTCGGACGGGCGGGGCGCTGGTGTACCCGGACCGGGCCGGTTGGGGACCGGGCGCCTATGGGGTTGTTCTCCAGGCGGATCGGTTCCGCATGCGGCCGACCGCCGGGATTCACCCGAAGGAGTCGAGCAGCGGCCCGCCGGCCACACCGCCGTGCCGCAGCGGTGTCCGGAGCAGCGGTTGGGGCCGGCACCTGGCCGTCGTTGTGCCTGCGGACCAGCCCGCGGCCCTTCCCCCGAGAGGGCCGCTGGCGTGGCGGCCCGTCGCGGCCGGCTACCGGCGCCCTGCCCGGCGCGGCGTGCGGCTGCTGGCCCCCGGATCGGTCGCCGTCCCGATTGGCCGGCCCGTCCGATGCTTCGGTCCTCCCGTGCCGCGGTAGGGCGGGGCGGCGACCGGCTGCTTGACGCGGAGCACGCCGCCGCCGAGCGGGCCCGCCAGGAGCAGGAGAAGGAGGAGCACGAGCACCGTCGCCCGGCTGCACCCGCTGCGCGGCGAAGTTCTCGCACGAGCGGTGGGCCGAGCGCCGGCGGAACGCTTGGGACGACACGCTGTGCGCGGGCTGCCGCCAGGTCGACGCCGGCCAGCAGGCCCGCCAGGAGGCCGAGTGCGAGCAGGCCGCCGTCGAAGCCGCGACCGCCGAGGGGAAGCACTCCCGCTCCTGGTGGCGCCGCCTCTGACCCGCGGCTCCCCACCGCAGCGCGCTGACCTGCACTGGGGAGTTTCGCCCCGGGGCGGGTGGTGAGTTTGCCCGTCCCGGGCGGGTGATCGCCGGTGAGTTCCGGGTACCGACCTAGCGGCGCCCCCAGCCCTCGTCGACCAGGCCGGTCGCAGGTGCGAAGCGGTCCGGGCCACCTCTTCCAGCACCGCACGGACGGCCTCGGTGACCAGTTCCAGCCGGGTCAGGTCACGTACCGAGGCCAGGACATGAGTGGAGTCGGTACGCTGCGTGGTGCGCTCGCGCACGAGTCCGGCCTCCTTCAGGTGTGCGAGTGCCAGATCGAGGAGCCGGTCGGTGCGGTCATCCAGGGCCAGGCGCTCGCGGAAGTCGGCCAGCACACTGTGGTGGAAGCCGGGATCGTCCAGTTCCATGGCCATGGCGTACTTGAAGTCGATACGGCAACGGACCGCTTCCGCCGCTTGCCGGTCCGACAGGCCGAGGAGGAACTGCGGCACGCAGACCGTGGCCAGCTGGGCGGGCGAGATACCTGGGCGTCCATAGCGCGGGTACCAGCCCGCGAAGTCCTCGTCGCACCACAGCCCGTCCAGCTGGTCTCTGACCCGCATCGCGGTCGTGCCACCCGGGTTGCCCGCCCGCGCGATCTTCGCGGTCAGAGAGGGGACTTGCTCACCGGAACGGGGGCGGAGCGACAACTGACACCTCGACAACTGCATGGGTCTTCGATCAGCCACGAGCATGCCCGCTGGTCAGGCGGGCACACCGGGAGACTCCAAGATCCCCGACAGAGTCAAGCTCAGCCGGTTGTGGTGGCGGTGATGTTCTGGATGTCGCTGCTGGGGACGGTGATGAAGGTGGTCCAGGAGCCGTCGGGCTTCTTGTCGGTGGTCCAGATCTTGGTGTCGCTGCCGATGGCGAACAGGCGGGTGGTGTCGCCGATGGTGGTGGCGGCGACCTTCTTGACACCGCTCGCGTCGGGGACGGCGCCGAACGTGCTCCAGGGGCTGTTGTTGGTGCTTTCGGTGACCCAGATCTTGGTGTCGCTGCCGACGGCGTACAGGCGCACGGTGTTGCCGACGGTGGTCGCGGCGATGTCGCTGATGCCGCTGCTGTCGATGCCTGCCCAGGTGCTCCAGGTGCCGGCGGTGTAGTCGCCGGTGGTGGTCCAGATCTTGGTGTCGCTGCCGACGGCGAACAGGCGCACGGTGTTGCCGACCGTGGTGACAGCGAGGTTCTGGATGCCGCTGCTGGGCAGGGCTTCGAAGGCGGTCCAGGTGCCGGCGGTGTAGTCGCCGGTGGCGGTCCAGATCCTGTCGTCGCCACCGACGGCGAACAGGCGCACGACGTTGCCCATCGCGACGGCGGTGACCTGCTTCATGCTGCTGTTGCCCGGGACGGCTTCGAAGGCGGTCCAGGTGCCGGCGGTGTAGTCGCCGGCGGCGGTCCAGATCCTGTTGTCGCCGCCGATGGCGTACAGGCGCGTGGTGTTGCCCATCGTCACCGAGGTGACCTGCTTCATGCTGCTGTTGCCTGGGACGACATCGAAGGCCCCCCACACACCAGAGCCGTAGTTCCCCTGGTTGGCCCAGATCCTGTTGTCACCGCCGATGGCGTACAGCCTGCTCCCGGGCCGCGACGCCTTCACCTGCTGCACCCAGGTACCCAGGCTGTCGGCGCGGGTGTGCTGTGCGTTGGTGCGGGTCTCGGTGGCGGGGGTGCCGAGGCAGGTGCCCTGCCAGGAGCGGGAGACGACGGCCGCGATCTCGATGGTGCCGCCTGCTTCGCGCAGGACGGGGGCGCCGGCGTCGCCCGCGCACACCGGCTTGCCGCTGGCGAGGGTGCTCTCGAGGGTGGTGGCGGTGACAGCGGTGGCGGTGTGGGCGCCCGCGCCGAGGTGGCGGCCCTCCCAGGTGGTGGTCGATCGGCCGTAGCCGGCTGCCTTGAGGCTCTCGCCGCTGGCAGGGGCGGTGGTGGCGAGCTTGGCGGGGGTGATGCCGGTGACGGGCGTGGTGAGGCGGGCCAGGACGAGGTCGCGGTCGGTGCGGGGCACCAGCTCGACGATGTCGGTGGTCGTGCCGCTGGTGGTGTTGGTGAGGTCGGTGCGGCCGACGGTGACCTTGGCCGTGTCCTTGGGGGTTCCGGCGGTGACCGTGGTCAGGTTGTCGGGGGTGTCGGTGAAGCAGGAGGTGGCGGTGAGGACCCAGAGGGGGTCGACGAGGGCGCCGGAGCAGGAGCGCTTGCCGTTGCCTATGTCGATCTTGGCGGTGTAGGCGAAGGCTGCGTCGTTCGGTTGGACGGCGGGTGCCGGGCCGGTCGAGCCGGTGATCCGCAGCTCGAGCAGGACGGCGGGGCTGTTGGGGTCCACCCCCTCGCCGAATGCCTTGTTCGTGTTGGCGGGGACGTCGAGGGTCTCGGTGGGCTTCTGGTTGACGGACAGGCTCGCGCGCACCGAGCGGCCGACGGTCTTCACGAGGTAGGCCTGGGGGAGGCTGAGCGCGACGTAGCCGGAGTCGTAGGGCGCGTCGAAGCAGACCATGTCCAGATCGGTCGGGTCTGGGGTGGTGGCTCCGACGCGGATCTCCCAGTTGCCGTCGGCGCAGTCCACGAGGTTGACGCGGCCGTCGCCGCGGGTGATGGTGATGCCGCGTTCGGCGAGGATTTCGGTGGCACCGGGGTAGGCGAGGTTCTCCACCGCGACGGGCGGGGCGGGCGGGGTGTCGGCGGTGGCGAGGGGGGCTGCGGACCAGCCGGTGGCTACGAGCCCGAGGGTCGTGGCGAGCACCGCGGTCCTGCCGTGCGGGCGAGCACGGAATCTCATGTCTTTCCTTCCATTTTGTCCAGATTCGGCACTTACTTTGCTGTCAAGTGCTGCGCAAAGCGGACGCCTGGATCATGTCTTCGAGCACAATAGTCGATATTGGACGATGAATAATCCTGTATGATCATCGGCGGCGATCGACTCGGTATTTGGCCAGGTCAGATGCCTGGTTGGTGCTGCCATGCCATTAGTCCACATGTATTTCCGTGCTCGATGAGCGGTTCCCCCCGGTGCGGGGGGAACCGCTATTTCCGCATTCCGTTCGAAGAATCCTGGAAGGAGTTCGCCGTGAGTTCAGGCATAGGTAAGCCGCGGTCATCGAAGGGAGGTGCGCGCTTCCGCTGGCTCGCCCGCGGGGTACTGCCGGTCACACTGCTGGCCTCTCTCCTGTCCACCGCGCAGGTCGCCTCCGGCGAGCAGCCCGCGCCGCCGCCGCTGTCGGATCGCGGGCGCGTGCTGAAGGCCTGGCGCGAGGGCGGCCCATCGGTGCGCGCCACCGCAGAGATCGCCCTGGCCGGTACCACGGACCAGGTCCGTCTCTTCCTCGGCGCCCCGGACAACCCGGCGGGCGGTGAACTCGCCGCCGCCGAGGCCGCCGACAACCGCCTCGCCGCCGTCGAGATGGTCACCATCGCCGGCCCGCGCGTGCGCGCGGCCGCCCAGGCAGCCCTGAGCAGCGGGGACGCCGCAGTCGCCGTGTTCCTCCAGAACGGCTACAAGGCCGCCCTTGAATCGGACCAGCGCCTCCTGACGACCCAGATCGGCGAAGCCGGCGGGCCCCGCACCAAGGAGGCGGCCTTCGCGGCGGTCGCCCAGCCTGCGGCGCAGTTGCGGGCCTTCCTCGAGGACGGCCAGTACGCCGCCCGTGAGAGCGATGACCGCCTCAGGCTCGTCCAGGTCACCGAGGCGGGCGGCCCGGCCGTCAAGGCAGCCGGCACCCTCGCCTACGACGGCACCCTCGAGGAGATCCGCGAATTCCTCGACGTCGGCCAGCACGTCGCCCGAGCCCGTGACCAGGAGTTCGCCTCCATCGCCGAGCTCGCCAAGCAGGCCGGCGAAGCAGGCGACCAGGCCGACCGGGAGAAGGCCGCAGCCATCGAGGCGTCCGAGCGCGCCCGGGTCTCCGCCCAACTGGCGAAGGAGGCCGCTGAGAAGGCTGCAGCCGAGACCAAGGCCGCCAAGGACGACACCGCCCGGGCCGAGGCCGCCGCCAACCGCGCCGCCGAAGCCGGACGCCTGGCCGGCGAAGCCGCCACCGCCGCGACCGCTGCCGCCGCACGCGCCAACAACGCCGCCAAGCTCGCCGCCTCGGCTGCCTCCCAGGCCGCCGGCGCGGCGATCAAGGCAGGGCAGGCCGCCACCCGTGCTCTGAACGCGGCAGCCGCCGGCAAGAAGGACGAGGACGCCGCCGCCGGCGCCGCCAAGGCCGCCGAGCTGTCCGGCTTCGCCGCCAGCGCCGCCGCCCGCGCCGCCAACTCGGCCCAGCAGGCAGCCATCGCCGCCGACGCGACCAAGTCCGCCGAGGCGAACATCACCGCCGCGAGCAACGCCTCCGACGAGGCCGGCGGCTACGCCAACCAGTCGGGAGCCGCCGCAGGCAAGGCCCGCCAAGCCGCCTCCTCCGCCCGCAAGGGCGCCACCGAAGCGGCCCGCCAGGCCGGCGCCGCCGCATCCCTGGCCCGCCAGGCCGCAGGCCTCGCCACCGAGGCGGGAAACGCCGCCACCTCCGCGTCCCAGCGAGCGGCCCGCGCGGCGGAATCCGCCCGCGACGCCTCCGCGCACGCCGGCAACGCCCACAACGCCGCCGAGCAGTCCGCCGCTCACGCCGCCAGCGCCCAGCAAGCCGCCAACGACGCCACGGACGCGGTCGCCAAGGCGGAGCAGATCCACGCGCTCGCCCAGGCCACCGAAGCCGAGCAGCGCACCGCCCGCACCGCCTCCGCCACCCTGCGCGCCGAACAGGCCAACAACGCCTACCAGCGCAACCTGCGCGCGGCGGAAGCGGCCAAGGCAACCGCCCAGCGTCTGAACGCCGAGTCCGAGCAACTGGCCCAGCAGGCCGCCCAGCCCGGCACCCCGTCGGCCACCGTGGTGACCAACGGCCGCAAGATGGCACTGGCCGCGCTGAAGACCAAGGGGCCCTGGAGCAAGGCCGCCGCCGAGTACGCACTGGCGGGCAACGACGAAGCCGTCATCGACTACGCCCTCACCGGCTGGAAGCAGACCCGCGAACAGGACGCCCACGTCCTGACCGAGCAGATCGCCGCCAACAGCCCCTACGAGAGCGTGCGCACCGCCGCCACCGCCGCCCTGGCCGGCGACCCCGCACAGCTCGAGGCCTTCACCGTCACCGGCCAGCACCAAGCCGCGCTAAGCCAGTACCGGGTCAAGGTCGTCCAGATCGCCGAAGCCGGGGGCCCCCGGGTCAAGGAAGCCGGCTACGCCGCCTACGACACCAACACCCTCGAGTCGCTGACCACCTTCCTCTCCGTCACGCAGTACAGCGCGAAGGAGAGCGACGACCGGCTGCGGATGGCACAGCTCCAGCAGGCTGAGGGGCCGGAGGTGAAGGCCGCGGCAACCGTCGCCTACGACAGCCCGCTGCCGGCGCTGGTCGAGTTCCTCGACAGCGGCCAGTACTACGCCGCGCGCCTGGACGAACTGGCCGCATCTCACGTCGCCTCCGTCGAGAATCTGATCGAGGGCGCGCGTCAGGCCGCCGCCTGGGCCCGGCAGAGCGCCTCACTGGCATCCCAGGCCGCGGCCGCTGCGGCCGGCTCCGCCTCGCAGGCCGAAGCGGCTGCGGCCGGCGCCAACCAAGCCGCCGGCGAGGCCGCAGCCGCGGCCCAGAAGGCACAGGCCGCCGCCAGCCGGGCCCAGGGGTCTGCCGACAAGGCCGCCGCCGCCGCGAAGACCGCTCGAGCGGCCCAGGACAGGGCCGCGAAGAGCGCCAGCGCCGCCCAGTTGTCCTCCCAGTTGGCCCAGGGCAGTGCGGCTGCCGCCCGTGCGTCCGCCAACACCGCCCTCGGCGCCGTGGCGGCGGCCCGCACCTCGGCCGAGAACGCCGGCAAGAGCCGCGACGAAGCTCAGGCCATCGCCACCACGTACCTCACGGCGGCCGTCACCGAGGCCAGGCAGAAGGCCGCCCAGCAGGTCGAGTCCGAAGACGCCTTGTGGAGGGCGCTCGCCGCCGCCCAGCAGCAGGCCAAGGTGGACGGCGGTGCCAGCTGGTACGACTACCTCTCCACCGGTGGCCACCTTGCCCTCGACTTCGCCGGCCTCGTCCCCATCGTCGGAGACCTTGCCGCCGACGGCTCCAACTGCGTCTGGTACCAGGGCGAGGTCCTCGCGGGCTACAAGGGCACCACCGGCGAGGACATGCTCCTGTCCTGCATCAGCATCATCCCCGTCGTCGGCTACGGCAGCGCCGCGATCAAGTTCTTCAAGTGGGGCGAAAAGGGCTCAGAGGCCGCAGGGGACGTCCTCTCCTGGCTCAAGAGCAAGAACCCCTTCGCCAAGCCCAAGCCCCCGGTCAAGCCGAAGCTGCCCGAGTGCCTCGACAGCTTCCCCACCGGCACCAGAGTGTTGATGGGCGACGGCACCGCCAAGCCCATCCAGGACATCCGCCAAGGCGACAAGGTCGCCGCCGCCGACCCCCTCACCGGGGAGAGCGGGCCGCGCGAAGTCACCAACACCATCTACACCCCCGACGACCGCGACTTCACTGAACTCACCGTCACTGCCCTCGACGGCAAGACCTCGACGATCACTTCCACCGACCACCACCCCTTCTGGACCGTCAACACCGGGCAGTGGACCGACGCCCACGACCTCGCCACCGGCGACACCCTGCGCACCGACACCGGTGCCACCGCCCAGATCGCCTCCGTCCGCCACTGGACCGGCCTCGAGCCCGCCCACAACCTCACCGTCGACGACCTCCACACGTACTACGTGTTGGCCGGCGACACCACCCTGCTCACCCACAACTGCCCCACCAAACTCCTTGACGCCATCTACCAGAAGCTCGGCGTCCGTCTGAACGATGAGGGTCCCACCATGGGGCAGATCATGGTCCCGGACAAGGACGGAAAGCTATCCCTGGTCAATGAGATAGTCCAGAGCGGTAGCGAGGGAAAAGCCAGCGTCAAGGCGACGACCTTCGAGATCAGTGACTTTCTCAGAAGCCTCGGCAACAAAATATACCAGCCGCCCAGCGATCTGGCCCGCTACGCCTCGTTTGATCATGTGGAAACCAAGGTGGCATGGAATATTTCCAAGGGCAACGTCCCGAGCGGGTCCCATGTGATCATCAATAACACCGACGGGATATGCCGGGCAAAGGAGTTCGGCGGCGACTCCAAGCACGGCGATACCTGCTGGGCTGCGATGTTTGAGGTCCTTTACACGGATCAGACGATGGTCGTTCACTATCCCACAAAGAACGGGAACTGGATTGCCATGCCGGTCAAGGGAAGACGGGCTCGCTGATGGTAAAATTCCCCGGAAACTCACATGTAAAAGGAGCAGGCTCGTGATCTTGAGGGTATCCCATCCGTCGCGACCGGCGTACGCCCCCAATGGAACTGCCGAGATCGTGGAAGCCATTGACACGGCCATCGGCTCCCTGCAACCGCGCCAGACTTTCGACAACGGAACGTTCTTCCCCGGCAGCATGGCCTCGTTCGCTTTCTTTACCGCGAACAGCGATATTTCCGACAGTAGGCTCTACCTGTCCGCCAACCAGTCCCTTGGATACGGTGCCATCGTCTGGGAGGTCGACGGAAACAGCGAACGCTGCCGCACCGGCGGGATCTACGCCTCCACATGGATCTCGGACAACCCCACCCCGCCAGATTTCGACCCGAAACTGGTCGCGGAAACCGGATACCCCCGCTATCACGTACGGGAAAGCATTCTCCCCCTCGAAGCGATCCGTAGGGCCGTCCTAGAATTCTGTGAATCTCCGACGGGAGAACGGCCTACCTGCATCCAATGGGCCGAAGGATTCTCCGACGGCCAGCGGTTCGATCAGGGTGCACTCGACGAGGAAGAGCTGAGTGACGAGCCATCGGGCTGGCTGGAGGAGATCCGGCGCATGAAGGCTGAAGGAATCATCTAGAACGGGCATTAGTTTCTGTGCGGGTCTGTGGGCGAGCCGAAAATCGGCTCACCCACAGACCCGCTTCCGAAAACACCCCCAAATGACGGCCAGGGTAGCGGGATATCCCTCGGAGCAGCGAGAGCCCCACCGCTGACTCCGGGAGAAGCCCGTGAACACCCCTCAGCGCCCCGCAGAGCCCGACGACAACGACGGCCAGGAGTACGCCGTCGAACCGGCCGTTCCGTCCGAGCCGTTCCGTCCGGGCCGGACCGCGTTCGTCCGAGGCGCTGCCGACCCGAACGGCACGACCAGCGCCCTGCGCTCCGACGTCCTCGGCGCGCTCGGCGTCCTCAAGGTCGCCACCGCCACCCAGCTCCAGCGACTGCTGCGCCCCGGCGCGGCGTCGAACACCGTGATCCGGCAGGCACTGCGCGATCTCGCGCTGCATGGCCTGGTCGCCTCCGACGGCAGCACCAAGGCCCGGCAAAAGGCGTGACGGCTGGAGGGTACGGCCGGGCTGGAGGCGGCCGGGCACGTGCTCGGCCTGCCCCGCTCTGAGATGGGCTCGACCGCCCGGGGCGCGGGCCGCTCGGGCGCGCAGCACGCGATGGCGGTGAACGAGACGATCGCCGCGTTCGTCCTTAGCGCCCCCAGAGCCGCCAGCAGCCGCCCTGGGAGGGCCCGGCCGCCGTCCCGGACCCACCAGTCCGCCCGCCCCACAGCCCGCCCAGCGGCCCGCCGAGCAAGCCGTCGACGCCACCGCCGCGCTGCGCCACGTCCGCACCCCCGCCGTCGCACCGCCCGGCCGCCCAGGTGGCCCGCCGGCGACCGGTGAGAATCGCCCCGCGACCCGCTGTCCCAGGCTCGGATCGGTCCGGCGCCACACTTCCGGTACCGCTTCCGATACCGCTTCCGGTCACCCCTCACCTTGACGGCATATCAACACAGGTCAGACCCCCTTTCCAGGCCGCCCAGAAACGCCGACAACCCTTCTGTCGCCTGGCGCGGCTCCCTCAGGGTTACGCTCCGGGCCACTTCGGTCCTTCGCCCAACCCCCGGACTGTCCCCCGACCCCCAGGGCGGAGCCCGGTGCTCGCGCCGCAGCCGGGCAGCTCGGCGTTCCGGTTGCCGGGAGGCGGGCAGACCGGTCGGCCGATGCGGGGCGGAGCAGCGGGCCGGCGTCTCGGGCGGTGCCGGTCGGCGGCGGCCGGTGCGGGCGTGATCGACTTGTCGGCGGCGTGCGGTATGCAGAGCAGTCAGCCACCGCACCGCAGACCAGCGAGGGGGAGCGCCGTGAGCCACCGTCAGCCCGCCCCGGGCACACCCGACCAACCCGACGGCCAGGCTGCCGTCGCCGCGCCGCGCAAGCGCACCCGCAAGGCCTCCAAGGCCAACCCCGGCGGCTCCAACAACGAGGTGCGCGCCGACGTCCAGCGCGCCATTGCCGTTCTGAAGATCGTCACAGCGCACCAGCTCTGGCGGCTGCTGCGCCCGCACGCCCTGGAGAACAAGTTCGCCCGCGCCGCGCTGAACGATCTGGAGAAGAAGCGGATCACCGTCAAGCACGGCACCGGCGAGGACGGCCGGGACATCTGGGGGATGACCACCGCCGGGCGTGACGCCGCCCGCGCGCTGTTCCCCGACGGCCGCAACATGGGCGGCATCGCCCGCAAGGCCGGCGCCAGTTCCGCCGCCGGTCACGCCCTGGCCGTCACCGAGACCATCATCAGCTTCGTGGTTGGCGGCACCGGCCCCAACATCCCCGAGAAGCAGGTCAACGGCGACCGCACCGCCCCCGGCGTCAGCCCCGGCTTCGGCCGGATCGACCAGTGGGCCACCGAGATCGAACACCTCACCCCACACAAGCCCACCGTCCGCGCCGACGCCGTCCTCCACGCCCCGGACCACCGCATCCCGGTGCTCCTGGTCGAGGTCGACCTCGACAACGAGTCCAACCCGATCGTGGCCAAGAAGCTCGACGACTACCGCGGCTTCTTCGACCACCGCCACCCGCTGCCCAACCCCCACTCGCGCGGCACCATCGGCTACCTGGAGTGGAAGAAGACCGAGCCGCACTGGCGCCGCACCTACCCCGACACCGGCCGCCCCGGCTACCCGCCCGTGGCCATCGTCCTCGGCCACCTCGGCGAGCGCGCCATGCGCCAACGCGTGACGGCCCTCACCGAGATGACCCGCCGCCACTGGCAAGGCCGGCACCTCGGCGACGGCTACTACGACCGCAGCGAAGCGATCCCGATCCTGTTCACCAGCCTGGAGATGCTGATCGAGCGCGGCCCCCTCGCAGCCGTCTGGCGCCGCGCCGGCCGCGAAGGACCCCTCCAGCCCCTCCACGCCGCCCTCGACGACAACGACGGACCCCAGGCGTACGCGGCGCACCAGAACGCCCAGCGCGCCCAGCAGCAGGCCGACCAGGATGCCGCCGACCGCCGCCGCCAGGAACGCGAGCTCCTCGCCACCGCCTGCCCCGGATGCCACCGCACCGCCGACAAGTACAAGAACCCCCGCTACGCCTCCGACGGCGAGAAGCTCTGCCACTTCTGCCAGCAGAAGGCGGACCAGGCCGCGCAGGCCGAAGCGGCCCAGCAGATCACCGAGGCCGCCCAGGCCCACAGCGAACGCGTCCAGATCGCCGAGAACGCCTCCTTCCTCCGCACGGTATTCGGTCCACGCAAGCCGAAAGACGCCAAGGAAAAGAAGCGCTGAGAAACACCGGAAAATGCGGCTACTGCGAGCACCTTGATTCTCAAGGCGCGCAGTCGCCGCACTTTCGTATCTGGTTGCGTACCGGGTTTCGTTTCTGGTTTCGACTAGAGAACCACCTCCAGGGCCGACCGGAGGCATTCCCGCAGCTCAAGCCCGGTTAGTTCACCCGGCCCGATGCCGACTTACCTCTGTGCGCCCCCTGCCCCGCCGATGGGGTGGTGGTGTGGGGTGGGGAGCGGGTGCGCACGTCGGCCCCGACGACGCTGCGCTGTGCTCTTTCCGCTTGGGCCTGGCAGCCGGGGCGGGGCGGCCGGTGGGTGTCCGGGAAGGCGGGCGCCGCCCGCCCCGCTCGTACAGCTGCGCCTACAGGTGCTCACTCAGGTGCCCGCTTGGGTGCGCGTTCGGCCGCTCGTTCAGCCTCACAGCCCGCCACCGGACCAGCAGCAGAACAGCAGCCCAGAGTGCCACCGGGCCGTTCTCACCGGGCCGACATACCTGTCCTGCGCCCTGCCTGGTGGTGTGTGGTGTTGGTGGGTGGGGGCGGGCGCTGTTCGTTCGGGCGGGACGCTGCGCTGTGCTTCTTCTCCCGCGTCCGGCTGGTGCCGGCCAAAGAACTCTCTGTCATGACGTCCGTGCTGTCACCGGCTCGGTGACAGCACGGACTGAGGTCATCGCCTCCGGTCGCGCCGGGCCGGGCCGGCCATGGGGAGGGCAGCCGTGAGGACGCCAAGCGCGGCAGTGGCCACCGGCTCGCCGACCCAGGGAGTGGCTCCAACCACGATGATGACAACGACCGTGATCAGCCAGTACCGGCGGACCGGAAACGAGCGCAGGTCGTTGCGGACTGCGTAGGTCATGGGACTTCCCTTCGCGGAGTGGATCATGCAAGGGGCTGGCGCCAGCCGCGGCGGGTAACGATGTCATGGCAAAGCGATGTGCTTGTGAAGGAACAACTTGCTTGTCTGAAGCTTTCTTGAGCCTTCTCGGAAACCCGTACTCCGGCGCGGTCGGGTTGCTGCCAGCTTCTATGACGGCCTCTCTCAGGACACTCGGGAGAAGCCGGAACCATCCAGACCCGACGTGGCTGACCTGTGGCACTTCGCCTGGCCCGACTGGTGCTGCACGTACTGCACGCTTGACGAAGGCGCTCCTCGACACCTTCGGTCGGCAGGCTGTCGACCTGCGGGTCTCCCTCACGGACCGGTGCAATCTGCGCTGCACCTACTGCATGGTGGAGGAGGGTCTGCAGTGGCTGGCCAAGCCAGACCTGCCGACCGACGAGGAGATCGTCCGGCTGGGCACGGTCGCCGTGCGCGACCTGGGCGTCCGCGAGGTCCGCTTCACCCAGGGCGCGTTGCACCTCCGTGTTGCACCCACCCGGAGGAAGCGGCATGCGGATCGGTATACCTGCCGGTATTCTGGCTGGTATGACGATGACGACTATAAAGGTGCAGGCCGGGGTGCGCGACGAGCTCGCGCGCCTGGCGGCCGACGACCTCGGCGGAGTCACGCTGAACGCCGCCCTGGAGCACCTGCTGACTGAACACCGCAAGGCTCAGATCCTGGCCGCCTACGCTCGCCTGGAGGCCGACGAGTCGGCCTGGGCCGACTACCAGAACGAGCTGGACGAGTGGGACGCCGTGGCCGGCGACGGCCTGGGCGGTGAAGCGTGAGCCGCAAGTCCGCCCCCTGGCAGGTCTGGATGGCCGACCTCTCCCCGGTCATCGGCTCCGAGCAGGCAGGCCGCCGACCCGTCGTGGTCGTCTCCAGCCCCCTGTTCGCCGCCTTCCCCACCGCCATGGCCATCGTGGTCCCCCTCACCACCCAAGACCGCGGCCTGCCCCACCACGTCCCCGTCACCTCCCCCCGCTCCGGCCTCAACCGCCCCAGCTGGGCCCGCACCGACGACGTCCGCACCATCTCCGAGCAACGCCTCACCGGCAGCCGGCCGCTCGGCACAGTCACCGACAAGGAAGCCGACGAGATCCGCACCTACCTGCGGATGATGATCGACATCTGACCCGCCCCAGGCACGCCGTCGCCCGGGGCCGCACAACAAGGCACCGACCACGGTCCTGGCACCCCCAAAGGCACCAGGACCGGCAAGCCGAAGGATCAGCGGTTCTGCCGCCACCACACAGCGCCCGTGATCAACGTCGTACCGCACGCTGTTGCTGCGCCACGCAGCACGTGCAACCCCACGAACCGAAAGACGCTGCGGGTGCGCGGCTCCACGGGGCCAGCCTTCTTGGCGGGCGTGTTGTTACTTCTAGACTCCATGGTGAAGCCCTTCTCTCTGGGACCTCTGGACAGGGGTGTGCTTCACAAGAGGAGCCTCCGGGTGAGCTCGCCAGCATTGGCCGGAGGCTCCTCTTGCTTGTGACGAAGCGTATCGATCGCAGCAAGCACACTTCAGCCCCAGAGGGCAAGAACGAACCCTCGTGACGAGTGGCGAGGGGGGCTTATACCGAAACGGCGTGACAGCTTAAAAACGCAGGTAGAAGCTTGATCATTTGCTACGTGCTGAGCACATAGTGATCTCCATCACATTGAAATCCCGGGCGTGTCGCATGACCAGCGACCTGCGGAGACTAGAAACCCCACCTCCTGAACGAGGACCACGCCACGGGTGTCAGCTTGGAGCCGGTGATCATCTGCACTGTCGCCCCGCAGCCCGTTCGGGGCGGATCGCCCTGCCCGGGCGTCAGACCCCGAGCGAGAGCCCAGGCCCGCACCGCCGAAGCCGAGGCCCGCGCCCTCGAAGCGGAGGACGCCGCCTGCCTCACGCCCCGGGAACGGGCCGCCCGCCGGGTGGCCCGCATGATCCTGGCCACCACCCCCAACGGCCAGACCCCCGACCCCGAGGCCATCGACCTCCACACCATCGCGGACGCGTGCGGCGTCTTCTCCACCACCGCCAGCGCCTACCGCACCGAGGCCGCCGCCCTGCTCGCCGGCGGCTACCGCCCCACCGCCTGAACCACCGCGGCGTCATGACGTCACCATGGGCGGACAGGTCCAAGACGGGACCTGTCCGCCCAAGCTCCTATGCTGCCGCCATGCCTGAAGGACGCTCCGCCGTACCCGCCGCACTCCGCCGCCAGGTCCTCGTCGAGGCCGGCCACCGCTGCGCCGTTCCCACCTGCCGCCAGCACCCGGTCGACATCGAGCACATCAACGACTGGGCGAGGGTGAGGAAGCACGAGTTCGAGAACCTCATCGCCCTGTGCCCGACCTGCCACCGGCGCAAGGGCAACGGGCCCGATCAGATCGACCGCAAGGCGTTGCGCCAGTACAAGGCGAACCTCGCCGTTCTCAACAGCCGCTACGGCGACCTGGAGCGGCGCGTGATCGAGATTTACGCGGGCATGTTGAGAAACGATGCAGTCGACCCGGCCAACATGGTCCCTCTCTCGCTCGGCGCCGGCTCGTGGCTGCACCTGATGTACCTCGTCCAGGACGGATACCTGGCCCGGGTGCAGTGGGAGGGCGGCATACGCATCGACCATGTCCTCCCTGTGGAGAAGTACCAGCTCACCCCCGCCGGTGCGGAGTTCGTCCAGCGATGGGCCGCGGCACAACCTCTGGATCCGCAGACCGACGACGGGGCGTAACCCACCCGGCGGCTACCGCCCGGCCGTCTGAGCCGCACCCCCGGAAAAGAAAAAGGGGGCCTCGAATTCCCGACAAGAATTCGAGGCCCCCTTTCATGTGCCCGTCTGGGGCCGTGCAGGGAATTCGGCGGGATTCTCTGATGCTCGTTTCCTGATACACCGGTGCGGGATTTCGTCGGGCCCGCCCGAGTGGCCCGACGCTGGCTGCGCCGGGTTGCCGTCCGGGCCTCGATCCGGGAATGGGGACCCTCGATCCGGCGGGATCCCCTGACGCCCGACAGTTGATACATTGGACTGGGGGAGACTCCTGGCCCTGCACACTGCATCACCTGATGCACCGACAGGCCCACGCCCGTCCCTGTCACAGTGCGTCACCACCCCCGGCGGGGCCGACCAGCATGCCCCCCTCTCCCTAGTTAGCCTGTCGCGAGTTCAGCCAGGACGCCAGTTCAACCATGTGAACGGGCATCAGCCCACCGGCACCATGGAGCGAAGCGGAGTGGTGCCGGCCCGAGCGCGGAGCGCCGGGCCCACTCGGGCGAAGCCCGGGTGCGGGCACGCGGAGCGGGTCCGCCGCCTGACCGAAGGTCAGGCGCGAACGGAGGGCCGAAGGCCCGTAGGTGTCTCTTATACACATAG
>NZ_JBHVWC010000065.1:0-64672 GCF_042882445.1 Kitasatospora sp. NPDC058218
CCACCCCGGCCCGGGCCGCCGGGCCCCGGGTCTCCACACCGGGGTCCCCCACAGCGGGCCGCGGCCGGGGGTGCCGCGGGCGCGGCCGCGCCGCCCGGGGGCGGGCCGCGGCCCGCCGGTCAGCCGACGGTGACCCGGACGTCCTTGACCGCCAGCGCCTTGCAGGAGGCGGCGTTGCCCGGCTCCTTGCAGGAGGCGCGGTCGACGTAGCGCCAGGTGAGCGTGGTGCTGCCGGCGGCGGTCGCGGTCCAGGTCTGGCGGACGGTGTGGCCGCAGCCGGCGGAGTCGGGCGGGCAGCTGCTCAGCTTGGCGTCGGCGCCCCGGCGCAGCACGGCCGGGTCGCCCTCACCGGACAGCTGCCAGCCGTGCGGGAGCGGGGCGGAGGTCAGGCTGACGCCGACCGAGCCGCCGACGGCCAGGTGGACGTCGGCCGGCTCGAAGGCGGGCTTCGTGCCGCCGCCCACGGCCTCCGCCTCCTGGTCGGCGGGCAGCGCGAGGGCGGTGTCCGGCTGCTTGTCGGACGACGACCCGCCGGAGGACGAGCACCCGGCCACCGGCGCCAGCACCAGCAGGGCGGCCGCCGCGAGGGCGAGCGGGCGGGGGAGGGAGCGGACGGTCACTCGGCGCCCGCCTCCCGGGCGTTGCGACGCAGCTCGATCAGCGCCGCGACCTCCGCCAGCCAGCGCGCGAACAGGTGCTCGCGCCCGAGGTCGGCGCCGCTCGCGGCGGCGGCCTGCAGCCACTCGCGGACGACGGTCCGGCCGGGCTCGCCGATGACGGGCTGGGGCAGCGCGAGGGCGGCCGCGAATCCGCCGGCGCGGACGTGCTGGGCGAGGAAGCCCAGCGGGTACGGGCCGATGTTCGCCGCCTCGGCCCGGTGGGCGGCGGCGATGGCGGCCTCGGTGAACAGGGCCTGACGCGGGCCGCCGGTGAGCAGCAGGCCACGGGTGATGGCGGCGGGGACGTCGAGGTCCGCGAGTTCGGCGTCCGGGCGGACGTTCGTCATTTCGGCAGCTCCAGCGCGGTCGACTTGTTCAGGGGGTGTTCGCCGGGGGTCAGTCCGCCGAGCTGGCTGTTGACGAACTGCTCCTCGGTCACCCAGGAGGTGAAGCCCCAGGGGTTGTAGACCTGCAGCTTGTCACCGTCCCGCCCGATGATCATCATCTGGTGGCCCGAGTCGTCGTTCCGCACGGTGATCGGGACGGGCAGGCCCTCGTCGACGGACTTCTCGATCCGTGCCAGCGCCTTCCGGCGGTCCTCGTCGCTCTCCAGCTCGACGTGCTCGTAGTCGGCGCCGGTGGCCTTGCCGAGGTCCTTGTCGGCCAGGTAGGTCTGGGCCTTGTCGCCGAGACCGCTGTCCACCTGCGGGTAGACCTTCTTGTTCCCGTCGACCCGCTGGCCGTCCTTGTACTCGTTGATGTACGTGTCCTGCAGCCGCTTCTCGAAGTTCTCCGGGGAGTCGGCGCCGGGGACGTCCGGCGTGCCGCCGGTGGTCAGCTGGAGCATCAGCATCGGGTCCAGCTTGGCCTGGGCGATCACCGTGGAGGCCGCCACGCAGTCGCCGACGTTGCGCTGCGAATAGAGGTTGTAGCCCTCGATGTTGACGTTCTGGCCGCCGTAGGTGACGTCGATGTTGTCCGAGGACTCCCGGCCGGTGTCGCCGGTGCTGGTCGCCGGCACGAGGTGCTTGGCGAGCCAGGCCGGGTCGTCGCCGTGCGGGTGGATCTGGGCGTCGAACTGCTGGATGTCGGCGACCGAGTGCCCGGAGGCCAGCGCCTTCCAGAGGTAGGCCGCCTCCTCGGGGGACTTCGCCCCGGACAGCAGGGCGCGGAACGCCGCCTGGTCGGCACCGGTCATCACGCCGAGGGTCTGGTTGGCCCGGTCGAGCTGGTTGGGCGTGAGGATGTAGCCGCCGTCCTCGCCCGCGCCGGGGTTCTTCTCGGTGGCCAGGACCACCGCCGCCAGCGGGTCGAGCGAGCCCATCCCGGCGCGCGAGGCGCGCGCCATGGACGCCAGCTGGTTCAGCTTGCTGGCGGTGCTGGTGCCGGTGTTCTCCACCCGCCGGGCCGCCGCGAGCCGGGCGTCGACGCCGGCCAGCGCGGTCGCCATCGCGTCCTGGTCGAAGCCGCCCGGATCCTCCCGGGCCCGCTCGTCGGCGGACTGCAGCTGCTGACGGCCCTGGGCGTCGGTCTTCTTCGCCCAGTCCAGCTCGCTCGCCCAGGTGTCCAGCAGCACGGCCGCCTGGGCGAGGGTCTGCTGGGAGGTGGTGGTCTCCTCCGACATCGCGTGGATCGCCTGGGTGGCGTGCTCCGCCACCGAGCCGCTCCAGACCGCGGGCAGCTGGTTGACGGCTATCCCCGCGAGGTCCTGCGAGGCCTGGCCGAACGAGGCGGCCGCCCGGCCGTAGTCCTTGGCCCGGGCCTGGATCGCACTCACGTCACCGACCGGCTCCGGCACGGCCAGCGCCTGCTCGATCCCCTGCAGCAGGTGGAGGTTGGCGAACATGAAGTTCACCTTCTCGATGGTGTGCCGGGCCTTCTCCAGATCCTTGACCTTGCTCACCGGCCGCCACCCGCCGGCACCAGCGAAGCCGTGATGGCCTTCTCCGCGTTGCGGTAGTTCGCCGTGGTGGTCGACATCTTCTGTGACAGCTCGTCGAGTGCGCGCTGCGTGACGGTGATCTCCTTCGACCAGGCGCTGTCGAAGGCGGACCACGCGTTGTCCACGCCGAACTCACCGAACGCGGTGGGCGCGTAGCAGACCGAGCCCGCGTAGGCGGTCTTGGCCGTGGCGATGTCCGTCGCCGTCTTGTTCAGCTGCTCCGTGACGCCGCTCAGGCCGGCCACGCTGACGCCGTATCCGTCCCCGCCGCCGCCGGCGCCCGGCGCTGCTCCGTCGCTCATGTTCCCCGTTCCCCCGTCTCCCGGTCCGTCAGTCCACATGTCGCGGATGCCCGCGCGACGGTACGGCGCGGACACCGGGGAGAGAGCCTAACCTGTGGTGGGGGATCCGGTGTTACGCCCGGGAGGGCCGCATCGGCTCCTCGTTCTCTTCGCGGCGGGTACGCGTCGGCTCCATGTCCTGCGCGGAATCCGCGCCCCGGCTTGGGGCGGCCTTTGACATCGGCGCCGCGCCCGGTACGGGGCCCGCGTCGCCGGCCGGACCCGCGTCGCTCGCCGACCTCGCGTCACCTGCCGACCTCGTGCCACCCGCCGGCGCCGCAGCGTTCGCCGCCCCCGTGCCGCGGCGGGGGTAGCGGCGGTCGGTGGCCGTGGACGCGGCGAGCAGCAGGGCGGCCGCCGCGGCGACCACGGTGATCCGGAACGGCGCGTCGGGCGCGAGGTGGTCGGCCGCCCAGCCGCCGAGGAACGTCCCCGCCGACTGGGCCAGGATGATCGCGCTGACCAGCGCCGCCATCGCCTCGCCGAGCCGCGCCGTCGGCACGGTCCGTTCCACCAGGCCGAACATGGTGATCATCTGGGGCGCGACGGCCACGCCCAGGCACCCGACGGCCGCGGCCAGGGCGGCCACGCCACCGCCGGAGAAGAGCAGCAGCACGGAGGTGGCGAAGAGCAGGACCGTCCCGGCCCGCAGGCGGGCCGCCAGCTCCCAGCGGGCCGGCAGGGCGGCGGTGGCGATGCCCGCGAAGGCGCTGGTGAAGCCCATGAAGCCGTAGATCAGCCCGGCCGCGCCCGGCTGCCCGAGCGCGTCCGTGGTGGCGGTGACCCCGACCTGCACCGAGCCGAAGCAGGCGCCCAGCAGTGCCATTCCGGCCAGCAGCAGCACGTACGGGGCGCTCACCAGGCGTTCGGCAGGGCGCAGTCGGGAGCCGCGCCCCGTCCCGGGCGGCGCGGTCGGGTGCAGCGCGAACAGGGTGGCGCCGACGCCGACCAGCGCGGCCGCCGTGAGCAGTCCGACGGCGGGGGAGGCCAGTGTGGCGAGCAGGCCGACCAGGGCCGGCCCGGCGGTGAAGCTGATCTCGTCCACGATGCCGTCCAGCGAGAGCATCGAGGACGTCAACTCCGCGTCCCCGCCCGCCAGCCGGACCCAGCGGCTGCGCGAGAGCGGTCCGACCAGCGGGGCCGAGAGCCCGATCAGCGCGGCCGGGGCGATCTGCGGACCGAGCGGCAGGCCGCTCTCGGACGCGGCGACCAGCGCGACGATCGCGACCGTGTTGACGATCGCGGTGACCAGCCCGACGGTGCGCTGTCCGCGCCGGTCCGCGAGCCGGCCGACCAGCGGCCCGCCGACCGCCTGCCCGACGGCCAGCGCCCCGGCCACCACCGAGCCGCGCCAGACGCTGTCGGTGTTCCGGGTGACCAGCAGCAGGGTGCCGATCGGGCACATCGCGTTCGGCAGCCGGCCGAGCAGCGACCAGAGCAGGACCCCACCGCCCGTCAGCTGCGCCGCCGAGCGGAACTTCGTGACCACGGACATCGTGCCGACCCCCACACGGAGCCGGAGTGGGCGCCCGCCTCCCACCACCGGCCCGACCTGGTGGCAGCGGCCTGCGGGTGAGCTCCGACCGTACGGCCCGGATGATCAACCGGGTAACCGTACGATCACCCAGCGCAGTCGAATCGAGGCGCTCGGTCACCTTGGAGGACCACCCAACGGCGGGCCGCCCACCGGCCGATGGGCGTCCGGCCCGCCGCCCGCCCGGCTCGGCTCAGCCGGCCAGGTTCGTGCGGATCTGGTCCAGGATCAGCCTCGCGCCCGTGTAACCGATGCCGAGCATCCAGAGGCCGTCGTCCACCTGGTACACCCGCCCGGCGCGCACCGCGTCCAGGTTCTTCCAGAGCGCCCCCTCGACGATCCTGGACCGGTCCGACTTGGCCGCGTCGCCGTACACCGAGTAGAAGATGACGTCGGCGGCCGCCTGGTCGACCTGCTCGGGGCTGATCTCGATCGAGAAGCCGGGCTTGTCCTGGTTGGCCGGCCGGCCCGCGCCGAGGTCCTTGAAGAGCGAGCCGACGAAGGTGTCGTTCAGGTAGAGCCGGGTGGGCGCGCCGGCCAGGAAGCGGGCCATCTCCACCCTGGTGGCCGCCGCCTTCGCCGGCCCGCCGAGGGCGGTGACCACGTCGGCCACCGCGGCCCGGTACGCCGACTCCACGGCCGCGGCCTCGCTCAGGCGGCCCAGGGCCTCGGCGTGCAGCCGGGCGTTCTCCTTCCAGGCGGGTCCGGTGGTGCCGGTCAGGACGGTCGGCGCGATCTTCGACAGTTCGTCGTACCGCTTGTCGTCACGGACCTGGTTGCTCAGGATCAGGTCCGGCTTCAGCGCGGCGATGCTCTCCAGGTTGGGCTGGCCGATGGTGCCGATGGCCTTGGTCCCGGCCAGCCGTTCGGCCGGCAGGTAGCCGGAGAACGGCGCGCCCTCGGCGACGGTGGTGGCGCCGACCGGGGTGAGGCCGAGCGTGACGGCGGAGTCCAGGGCGTCGGTGTCCAGCACGACGACCCGGGCGGCGCGCTCCGGGACCGTGCTCTCGCCGCGCGCGTGCCGCACGACGCGGGCGCCGGCCGGCGCGGCCCCCGGTCGGCTCCCGGGCGAGCCGCAGGCGGCGAGCGCCAGTCCGGAGGCGAGGGTGAGCACGGTGCGGCGGGTGAGGGCAGGGAGCATCGGGCGACTCCGATCCGGCGGGCGGCGAGGCGCCCCGATCCCTGCCCGCCGGCGGGTGCGGCTACGCCTGCGGGCGGGGCGCGCCGGTCGGCCGGCGGTCAGTCCTCGGTGAGCTCCCGGCCGTCCTCGCGCTGCTCAAGCCGTTGCCGCAGGAGTTCGTCGTACTCGGCGTGCACCCGCCGGTCCATGGCCAGGGCGAACTGGGCGTCCGTGACCGTCCGGGCCAGCGGTCGCACGCGCAGGATCTGCTCGGTGAGGCGGGCCGCCTCGCCGGGTGCCAGCGGGGTGTCGGCGGCGAGCGGGCCGAGGAGCTGGTCGCGGACCAGCGCGGTGAAGATCTCGGCGATCGCGTCCACGTGGTCCTGGGTGCGGCGGCTCGCCTCCAGGACGAGCGTGAGCGGCACCCCCTCGGCGACCAGGGCGGTCGTGGCGTCCATCAGCCGGCGGCTGACGTGGGTGATCCCGTCCTCCTCCACCGTGATGTAGCCCTGGGCGATGGACTCGGCGGTGTTCTCCTCGGTGAGCTGGTCGCCGAAGGTGGCCTTCAGCTCGTCCCAGTCCAGGTGGACCGGCGTCTCGTCCGACCAGGGCGCGACGATCGCCGCCTCCAGGCCGATCAGCTCGGCGACGTCCCGGCCGCTCTCGCCGGCGCCGATCAGCTCGGCGATCCCGCCCAGGGCGTGGCCGCGCTCCAGCAGCTCGGCGATCACCCGCAGCCGGGCCAGGTGGGCCTCGCCGTACCAGGCGATCCGGCCCTCCTTGCGCGGCGGCTGGAGCAGTTTGCGCTCGCGGTAGAAGCGCAGCGTCCGGGTGGTGATGCCGGCCGCCTCGGCCAGGTCCTCCACCCGGTACTCGCGTCGTCCGTCGCCCGCTGCTGCTCTGACCTTGTCCACGGCGCTCAGCATAGGACCGGCGATCGCCGAAGTGACGCGGCCGGGCTTCTTCCCTCCGCTGTCGGCAAGGGCTACTCTGCCAATCGTGCCAGTGATTGCTGGCATGGTTATCGCGACGGCATGACGGCACCATGGCAGGACGCACGACGGCACGTCGCGGCAGTGCGCACCTCACGGCCCCCACCCTCAGGAGGACGCCGCATGGCATCCAGCACCAAGCGCCCCCGCCCCGACGCGTCCGACCGGGACTCCCTCGACGCCCCGACCGGCCGGGCCGACGCGGGCCCGGTGACAGAGGCCACCGCGACCGCGGCGGTCGGCCCGACGCCGGCCCCCGCCGAACCGGACGCCCCCGCCGCGCCCGACGTCCCGCACGTCCGGGTGGCCGTCATCGGCTCCGGCTTCGGCGGCATCGGCGCCGGTGTCCGGCTGCGCCGCGCCGGCATCACCGACTTCGTCATCCTGGAGCGCGCCGACTCGGTCGGCGGCACCTGGCGGGACAACAGCTACCCCGGCTGCGCCTGCGACGTGCCCTCCCACCTGTACTCCTTCTCCTTCGCGCCGAACCCCGACTGGCCGCGCAGCTTCTCCGGCCAGCCCGACATCCGCGCCTACCTGGAGAAGGTCACCGACGTCTTCGGCATCCGCCCGCACCTGCGCTTCAACGCGGAGGTCACCGAGGCGCGCTGGGAGGCCGACCGGACCCGCTGGCGGGTCACCACCACGGCCGGTCAGTGGACCGCCGACGCCGTCGTCTCCGCCGCCGGCCCGCTCGCCGACCCGCAGATCCCCGACCTGCCGGGCCTGGACTCCTTCACCGGCAAGGTGTTCCACTCCTCCCGCTGGGACCACGACTACGACCTCGCCGGCAAGCGGGTCGCGATGGTCGGCACCGGCGCCTCCGCCGCCCAGATCATCCCGAACATCCAGCCGCGGGTCGGCCGGCTGACGGTCTTCCAGCGCACCCCGGCCTGGGTCCTGCCGCGCCGGGACCGCGCGATCACCGAGGCCGAGAAGTGGCTGCACAACCGGCTGCCCGTCACCACCAAGCTGCGCCGGGGCACCCTGTTCGCGCTCCGGGAGCTCCAGGTGGACGCCTTCGTCCGCCGGCCCGGTCTGCTGAAGGTGGTCCAGCAGCTCGCCGAGCGGCACATCGCGCAGGGCGTCGCCGACCCCGCGCTGCGCGCCAAGCTGACGCCGGACTACCGGATCGGCTGCAAGCGCATCCTGCTCAGCAACACGTACTACCCGGCGCTCGCCGCCGCCAACACCGAGGTGGTCGCCGCCGGGCTGCGCGAGGTGCGCGGCTCGACCCTGGTCGCCGCCGACGGCAGCGAGCACGAGGTGGACGCGATCGTCTTCGGCACCGGCTTCCACGTCACCGACATGCCCATCGGCGCCCGGGTGTTCGGGGTCGACGGCACCAGCCTGGCGCAGGAGTGGAAGGACGGCATGGAGGCGCTGCGCGGCTCCACCGTGCGAGGCTTCCCGAACCTCTTCTTCGTGATCGGCCCCAACACCGGTCTCGGCAACAGCTCGATGATCCTGATGATCGAGTCCCAGCTGAACTACCTGGTCGACGCCCTCACCACGCTCGGCTCGGTCGGGGCCACCGCGATGCAGCCGACCGCACGCGCCCAGCGGCACTGGAACCTCGAACTCCAGCACCGGATGGACCGCACCGTCTGGACCACCGGCGGCTGCCGCAGCTGGTACCTGGACAGCAGCGGCAAGAACACCGTGCTCTGGCCCGGTTCCACCACCTCGTTCCGCCGCGCCACCCGCAAGGTCGACCTCGCCGAGTACGAGCTGATCATGCGGACCGTGCCGGCCTCCCGGGCGGCCGCCGCGCCCGAGGAGGCCCTCGCATGAGCCCCGCGATCCCCGCCGACTGCGTCCTGCCCGCTCCCGCCGAGGAGTTGGAGATCCGCTCGGCGGACGGGAGCCGGCTGCACGCCGAGATCCACGGGCAGCCCGGTGCCCCGACCGTCGTGCTCGCCCACGGCTGGACCTGCTCGACCGCCTTCTGGGCGCCGGTGATCAACCGACTCGCCGACCGCTACCGGGTGGTGGCCTACGACCAGCGCGGCCACGGCCGCAGCGAAGTCCCGCCCAGCCGGATCCGCTACTCCACCCGGGCGCTCGCCGAGGACCTCTGCGCCGTGCTCACCCGGACCGTCCCGGCGGGGGAGCGGGCCGTCCTGGTTGGCCACAGCATGGGCGGCATGACCGTGATGGCCGCCGCCGGCCGCCCCGAGGTCACCGAGCGCACCGCCGCCGCGGTGCTGGTCTCCACCGGCGCGGCCGACCTGGTGGCCGAGCTGCGCGTGCTGCCGGAGGCGGTGCGCTCCCCACGGCTGCGCCGCTTCCTGCACCGGCAGGGGCTGCGCTCGCGGCTGCCGCTCGGGCCGGTCGGCCCGCTCAGCCGGGCCGCCCTCAAGTACGGCACCATGGGCCCGGCTTCGGCCGCCGACCGGGTCGAGGCGACGGCCCGGATCGTGCACGCCTGCCCGACCGTCGTCAGGGCCCGCTGGGCCGGCGTCCTGGACGTGCTGGACGTCCGCGCCGGGCTGGCGCGGCTCACGGTGCCGACCGCAGTCGTGGTCGGCACCGACGACCGGCTGACCCCGCCGGTGCACGCGCACCGGATCGTCGCCGCGCTGCCCGATCCGCAGGGCCTGCTCCTGCTGCCCGGGGTCGGCCACATGGCACCGATCGAGCGGCCCGCCGAGGTCGCCGCCGAGATCGACCGGCTCGCGGCCGCCCATCTGCCCGCAGTCGCCCGCCCGGCCGCCGCCCACCGTCCTTCCCCCCAGAGGAGCGTGACCGCATGAGCGCCACCTTGCCGCTGTCCGCACAGGTCGTCGTCGTCACGGGTGCCGCGCGCGGTGTCGGCGCCGCCCTGGCCCGCAAGCTCACCCTGCAGGGCGCCAAGGTCGCCCTGCTCGGCCTGGAGCCGGCCGAGCTCAAGGACGTCGCCGCGCTCTGCGGCCCGGGCGCCACCGCCTGGGAGGCCGACGTCACCGACATCGAGGCGCTCACCGAGACCGCCCGGCAGATCAAGGAGCACTACGGCCGGATCGACGTGGTGGTCGCCAACGCGGGCATCGCCATCGGCGGGCCGCTGCTGGACAGCGACCACCGGGCGTTCAGCCGGGTGATCGAGGTGAACCTGCTCGGCAGCGTGGCCACCGCGCGCGCGTTCCTCCCGGCCCTCGCCGAGAGCCGCGGCTACCTGCTCCAGATCGCCTCGCTCGCCGCGCTCACGCCCGCCCCGCTGATGAGCGCGTACTGCGCCAGCAAGTCCGGCGTGGAGGCCTTCGCCCACTCGATCCGCGCCGAGGTCGCCTACCAGGGCGTCAAGGTCGGTGTCGGTTACCTGAGTTGGACCGACACCGACATGGTCCGCGGCGCCGACCAGGACGCCGTCCTCAAGCAGATGCGCGACCGCCTGCCCTGGCCGGCCAACAGGACGTACCCGCTGGGCCCGGCCGTGGACCGTCTGGTCGCCGGCATCGCCCGCCGCTCCGCCCACGTCTACGCCCAGCCCTGGCTGCGCGGCATGCAGCCGGTCCGCTGGATCCTGCCCTCGCTGATCGCCGCCGTCGGCTCCCGCGACATGGCCAGGCTCGCCCCGCAACTGGCCGCCACCGCCGCCTCCCGGCTCCGCCCGGTGGGCGCCGGCGGCGCCGCCGACAGCGCCGCGCACCCCGAGAAGCGCTGACCGCCCAGGCCCGGCCGGCCCCGCGCGACGGGGGCGGCCGGGCCTCGGCGCGCAGTGGCCCGCACCCGCCTGCCGCCGGCCCGCACCCGCCTGCCGCCCCGTTCGGTGCCGCTCAGTCCGTCGGCTTCGCGAGCTCTTTCAGAATGTCGTACGCCGACTGCACGAAGCGTCCGTCGAGGGCCGGGCCGGTGTTGGTGAGGGCGGCGACCGCCGTCGCGGTCTGCGGGCAGAAGCCGACCACGACGGTGAACCCGCGGGTGGCGCCGGAGTGGAAGTAGAGGTCGCGGCCGTCCGCGGTGCCGCGCAGGTTCCAGACCAGCCCGAGTCGGTCCGTCGAACGTGCCGGCCGAAGCCGCGGGCGCTGGACGTCGCGCAGCGCGCGCCCCAACTCGCCTTCGCCCGGCGATAGATGGGCGCGTAGGAAGCGCAGCACATCGGCGCCGCCGGCCCGGATGGCGCCCGCGCCCGGCAGCCCGGGGATGAGCCAGGGCGGGAGCGGCCGGCCGCGCCGGTGGCCGGTGGCGCGGTGCGGGGCGTCGGGGGAGCAGGTGGCGGTGCGCAGGCCGAGCGGGCGGTGCAGGCGGTCGGCGAGCAGCTCGGCGTAGCCGGTGCGGCCCGTCTCGGCGAGCAGCCGGCCGAGCAGGCCGACTCCGTAGTTGGAGTACCCGTACCGCGCACCGGGCGCGTGGCGCACGGTGGTTCGGGCCACGCCGGCGCGCAACCGCCGGTCGTCGAAGTCGACGTACGGGTTGCTGGTCCAGGTGGGGAGGGCGGTCGTGAGCAGTCCGGGCGGGAGCTTGGGCAGGCCGGAGGTGTGGGTGGCCAGGTGCAGCAGCCGGATCGGGCCGCCGTGTCGGAGGTCCGGCGGGCGCCAGTCCGGCGGGAGGTGGCGCTCCAGCGGGTCGTCCAGGGCGAGTTCGCCCCGGGCGGCCATGACAGCGAGCAGCAGCGCGGTGAACGTCTTGGTGACGGAGCCGAGTTCGTAGACGGTGTCGGGTGTGCAGGGTTCCCCGTCGCGGGCGGTCCGTCCGTGGCAGTGGACGGCGGTCCGGTCGCCCTGGGCCACGGCCAGCGTGACGGCGGTGGCGTACGGTGCGGCGGCCCGGACCAGGGCGGGGACGTGGTCCGCGCCCGGACCGCTGAAGACCGCCCCGCCTCCCGGCGCCACGGCCCGCCGGGAGGTGCGGTCCGGGCCGGTCACCGTGTCCGGTTCGGCCATCGCGTTCAGGCCGCGACCGCGGCGCCGCCGAGCGCCCGGGACAGGGTGACGGTGCCGGCCACCACCGCGACGACGGCGGTGTGCTCGTGGTCGCGGAAGGCCTGCTCGGGGTCGTCCGAGACCGGTTCGGCGCTCTCGCGCGGGATCAGCCCGTCCTCGCGCTGGATCGCGGCCAGCGCCTCCCAGCCCTGCGTGCCGGTGACGGGCTCCCCGACGCACGAGTCGACCACCAGCAGCTCGCCGACGAGGTCCCACTGGCCGACCTCCAGCCAGGTGTCGACCCAGACCGGCAGCCAGTCGCGGACGTAGTCGCGCATCGGTTCGGGCATGCCCTCGGGCCGGGCGCCCCAGTCGGTGAGGTGGAACACGGCGTGGGTGATGTGGTAGCCGGTCAGCCAGTCGATCGCCCAGGGCTCCGGCGTGGCGCCGAGCCAGGTCCGGGCGGTGAGGGCGTCCCAGTCGTCGGGCTGGTTGCGCAGTCCGATCACCCGGCGCGCGTTGGCGAGGGCGAGCCGCCGGTTGGGCATCATCTCGATGGCCTGGATCCCGCGGACCTTCGTCAGGGATTCCAGCAACTCCTCCAGCGGGGCGTGCCGGTAGCCGGCCCGGGCGAAGTGGACGTACGTCTCCAGCGGGTCGGTCATCACCGGGTAGCGCAGCAGCCGCTCGTACAGGAGGTTGCCCTCCCGCAGCTGGGACCAGCCGAAGTCCAGGAGTTCGCGGGCGATGCGGGCGTCGTGCGGGCCGGTGACGCCGTCCCGCAGGACGAGTGACGCGGCCAGGGCGGACTCGGCGAGCGGCTTGTAGGCGTTGTTCGGATCGGCCAGGTCGATGGTGACGTCGTCGGGGAGCCGGCCGAAGCCGCGCTCGTGGCAACTGTGCAGCCAGGCCATCGCGCGGGAGCCCAACTGCTGTGCGGCGGAGAGGAGCTGATGGTCGGTCATGAGGCTGCTCCGCTCAGCAGGTGGTCGGCGACGGCGAGTTCGAGGGCGGTGCGGGCGCTGCCGTCACCCACGGCCCGGATCCGGTCCAGCATGGGCTCGACCTCCAGGGGCAGCGGCCGTCCGTCGGCGGCGAGCCAGGCGAGCCATCGGGTCAGCCGGGCGGCGACCCGGTAGTCGCAGCGCAGCAGCGAACGGACGGCGCCGCGGGCCAGGTCGAGGGTGTGCTCGCGGGCCGCGTCGTGCAGGGGCCCGTCCAGGCCGGGGAGGGCGAGGGCCGACAGCTGGGCCATCCGGACCGACCAGGCCTGCCAGGCGTAGGGCTCCGGCCGAGGGGCGTGGCCGGGGTGTGGCGTGCCCCGGTCCTGCGCCGGGTCGCCGGCCGGTTCGGGGAACGGGGGGCCGGCGACGGGGCCGGGTGTCCGGGAGAGCAGCACCGTGGTGGCCCAGTCCCGCCACGCGGCGACGAGGACGGCAGCGGCGGCCCGGTCCTCGTCGGCGGACCGGGCGGCCCCGGCGGAGGCGGGGGATCCCGGGTCGGCGGGTGCCGGGAAGGCGGCGAGCGGGAAGGCCCGGTGGGCGTCGGTCAGCAGCAGGACGGCCTGTTCGTCGGCCCCGGCCGCGCCCAGCGCCTGGGGTGCGAGCACGTCCGGCCCGAGCACCCGGGCGGCGGCGAGGACCGGGCGCGGCGCGGGCCCGGTGTCGGGTGCGGCGGGCGCGACCGCACCCCCGACTCCCCGGAGGGCGTCGAGGGTGCGGCCTGCCAGCCGCTCCACCGCCGCGGCGTATTCGTCACGGAGCGAGAGATCGGCGGTTGGCATGGTGCGTGCGTCTCCTTGAAGAGGGCTTCGCGGTGTCACGGGCGGCAGTGCGTCCGCGGACTCCGCGCGGTGCCGGGTACCGTCGGTCCCGAGTTACCGGGTCTTCTCCTTCGGCGGCTTCGGCGACAACAGCAGGGCACCTGCCAGCAGCAGCAGGGCGGCGGCTTCCGGACGGTACGTGGGCGCGTCGCTGACGGTCGCCTCGTCCTCCGTGATCAACATGCCGAGTGCGTCGAGCTCCGCCTGGGTGGCGAGCGTCGACCGCGTGGTCCGGGTGGTCTGAGTAAGCATCTGGATGCCTCCTCATCGAAGTTTCATCGCCTGGTCCGGCGATGCCCCCTTCACCGACGATAGGAGCACGAACCATCTGGCGCCACCGCTGTACTCTCCGTGACGGTCGTCACCGAGAGGTATGTCGCCGCCGCGCAGCGGAGCCGCCGGGGCTGTCGCGGATACTCGTGAGTAGATACGGTCGCTGCATGACCACCACTGCCTTGATCACCGGCGCGACCGCCGGCATCGGAGCCGCGTTCGCGCGCAGGCTCGCCCGAAGCGGCTACCGGCTCGTCCTGGTGGCCCGGGACACCGAGCGGCTGGAGCGCGCCGCCGACGACCTCCGGGCGAAGTTCGGCATCGACACCGAGGTGCTGACCGCCGACCTCGCCACCGAGGCCGGCATCGCGGCCGTCGAGACCCGGCTGGGTGACGCCGCCCATCCGGTGGACCTGCTCGTGAACAACGCCGGCTTCGGCAACAAGGGCGCCTTCCTGACCGTTCCGCTCCAGGACGAGCTGGACATGCTGAAGGTGCACGTGGAGGCGGTCCTGCGGCTCACCACGGCGGCCCTGCCCGGCATGCGCGAGCGCGGGCGCGGCGCGATCGTCAACGTCGCCTCGGTGGCGGCCTTCCTGCCGCGCGGCACGTACGGCGCCAGCAAGGCGTGGGTGGTGAGCTTCACCCAGGGCGTGATGCGCGACCTCGGCGGCAGCGGCGTGCGGCTGATGGCGCTCTGCCCGGGCTTCACCCACACCGAGTTCCACCAGCGGGCCGGCATGGGGACGGGCAACATCCCGTCCTGGGGCTGGCTGTCCGCCGAGCGGGTCGTCGACGAGGCCATGCGCGACCTGGCGCGCGGTCGTTCGCTGTCCGTCCCGAGCAAGCGCTACAAGATCGCGGTCACGATCGCCCGCCTGCTGCCGTCCGGCAAGCTCGGCGGGGTCTCCTCCAAGGCGGCGCGGACGTACCGGACCGACTGACGGGCGGCGCCGGGGGCCGGGCGGCGGGGGTGCCCGGGGCCGGGGCGGGGCTGGTGGCGGTCGCGGGAATAGAGAGAGCCTCACTATTAGCTTGGCTAACTATGAGCTATCCTCGCTATGCTGGCGGCCGCCCGACCGCCGTGCCCGCCGCACCCCCGTGCGGCGCCGTGCCCGCCGCGCGTCCGCGCGCCCGATCCAGGGAGGTCCGCCCTTGAGGCCCGACGGCATCCGATGGACCCCACCCGCCCAGGCCGAGGGCGAGCCCCGCCCGCCGGCCCAGTGGCGCCGCATCCTCGCGCTGTTCCGACCGTACTCCGGCCGGCTCACCGTGGTCGGCGCGCTGGTGGCGGCCTCCGCGGTCGTCTCGGTGGTGTCGCCGTTCCTGCTGAAGGCCGTCCTGGACACCGCCATCCCGCAGGGCCGCACCGGCCTGCTCAGCCTGCTCGCGCTCGGCATGATCGCGGCCGCCGTGATCAACAGCATCTTCAACGTGCTGCAGACGCTGATCTCCACCACCGTCGGCCAGCGCGTCATGCACGACCTGCGCACCGCCGTCTACAGTCACCTCCAGCGGATGTCGCTGGCGTTCTTCACCCGCACCCGCACCGGCGAGGTGCAGTCCCGGATCGCCAACGACATCGGCGGCATGCAGTCCACCGTGACCTCCACCGCCACCTCGCTGGTCTCCAACTTCACCAGCGTGATCGCCTCCGTGGTGGCCATGGTCGCGCTGGACTGGCGGCTCACCGTCGTCTCGCTGCTGCTCCTGCCGGTCTTCGTCTGGATCAGCCGCCGGGTCGGCAACGAGCGCAAGAAGATCACCGGCGAGCGGCAGAAGCAGCTCGCCGCGATGAGCTCGGCCGTGCAGGAGTCCCTCTCGGTCAGCGGCATCCTGCTCGGCCGTACCATGGGCCGCTCCGACTCGCTCGCCCGGGAGTTCACCGGGCAGTCCGACCAGCTCGCGGAGCTGGAGGTGCGCTCCAGCATGGCCGGGCGCTGGCGGATGAACACCATCCAGATCGTGATGGCCGCGATGCCCGCGGTGATCTACTGGGCGGCCGGTCTGGCCTCGGCCGGCGGCTCGCCGATCGTCTCGGTCGGCACCCTGGTCGCCTTCGTCTCGCTGCAGCAGGGCCTGTTCCGCCCGACCATCGGCCTGCTCTCCACCGGCGTCCAGGTGCAGACCTCGCTGGCCCTGTTCCAGCGGATCTTCGAGTACCTCGACCTCCCGGTGGAGATCGCCGAGCCCGAGCGGCCGGCCGTCCTGGAGGAGGTCCGCGGCGAGGTCCGCTTCGAGGGCGTCGAGTTCCGCTACGACCCGGAGCAGGAGCGGCCCACGCTCGCCGGGGTCGAGCTCAAGGTCCCGGCCGGCAGCTCACTCGCCGTGGTCGGCGAGACCGGCTCCGGCAAGACCACGCTCAGCTACCTCGTCCCCCGCCTCTACGACGTGACCGGCGGCCGGGTCACGATCGACGGGGTGGACGTCCGCGAGCTCTCCTTCGACTCGCTGTCCCGGGCGGTCGGCGTGGTCTCCCAGGAGACGTACCTCTTCCACGCCTCGGTCGCCGACAACCTGCGCTTCGCCAAGCCGGACGCCACCGACGAGGAACTCGTCACCGCCGCCCGGGCCGCGCAGGTCCACGACACCATCGCCGGGCTCCCGGACGGCTACGCGACCCTGGTCGGCGAGCGCGGCTACCGCTTCTCGGGAGGTGAGAAGCAGCGCCTCGCGCTGGCCCGGACCATCCTGCGCAACCCGCCCGTGCTGATCCTGGACGAGGCCACCAGCGCGCTGGACAACCGCACCGAGCACGCCGTCCAGCAGGCCATCGACACCCTCGCGGCCGGCCGGACCACCATCACCATCGCCCACCGGCTCTCCACCGTCCGCGCCGCCGACCAGATCGTCGTGCTGGACCGCGGTGAGGTCGTCGAACTGGGCAGCCACGACGAGCTGGTCGAGGCCGACGGCCGGTACGCGGCGCTGCTGCGCCGGGAGGCGCCGGCCGCCGTGCTCGGGCAGCGCTAGTCGCCGGCGGCGCGGACCGGGCCCGGGCCTACGGGGGTGGGCCGACGGGCGCGGGTCGACGGGGGTGTCCGGGGCTCAGGCGGCCTTGGGGATCTCGTTGTAGGTCTCCGCGACCTCCTGGCCGGAGAGCTGCTGGATCGCCCGCATCACCTCGTCGGTGACCTGCCGGCGGGCCTTGAGCGAACGGGCCTGGCCGTGCAGCTCGTCGAAGTGCAGCGGCTCGCCGAAGCGGACCGTCACCTTGCGCACCCGCGGGACGCGCTTGCCGATCGGGAGGATCTGGTCCGGCCCCTCCAGTGCCACCGGCACCACCGGGACGCCGGCGGTCAGGGCCAGCCAGGCCACACCGGTCTTGCCCCGGTAGAGGCGGCCGTCCAGCGAGCGGGTGCCCTCGGGGTAGATGCCGAAGGCCTTGCCGTCCTCCAGGATCTCCAGGGCCGACTCCAGCGAGGCCTGGGCGGAGCGGTAGGTGCCGCGCTCGACCGGCACGGCGCCGATCGCCTCGAAGAAGCCCTTGGACAGCGCGCCCTTCATCCCGGTGCCGGTGAAGTACTCGGCCTTGGCCAGGAAGTGCACCCGGCGCGGCGCGGTCAGCGGGATCACCACGCTGTCGATGAACGAGAGGTGATTGCTGGCCAGGATCACGCCGCCCTTGCGCGGCACGTTCTCCAGGCCCTCGATGGTCGGCCGCCAGATCCCCCGCGCGAGCGGTTTCAGCACCAGCTTGGTGACGAGATCGAGCATGGGTCCCTCCCAGGACGAGCACGCCCGAGAGGTGCCCGGGCCTGAACAGACGACGATCGGTGGTCGTTCCCCGGCCGGGCCGGGATCAGACCCGCAGACTACGACACCCACCCCCGAGCCCGTCCACTCCCGGAAACCGTGGCGCTCGCCACGGCGGGTAGGGTACGGCCGTCGGAAACGCACATCAGCAGTCATGCAGATCATCGCAGTCATGCAGTTCATTCAGGAGGGGCCACCCATGGCAGACGTCGACACCATCCGCGCGGCGTTCGACAAGTACGACGTGAACGGCAACGGCCGGATCACCGCCGCCGAGTACGCGAAGGTCGCTCGCGAGCTCGGCGACCTGACCACGTCGATCTCGATGGCCGAGACCATCATCAACCAGATGGACACCAACCACGACGGTGAGCTGACCTTCGAGGAGTTCCTGGCCGCGCGCCAGGGCTGAGTCCGCTTCGGGCGGGGCTCCGGGACTCCCGGGGCCCCGCTGCCGCGTTTCCGGGCCGTTCACTCTCGGCCGGTCGTGTCCCGGCCGGTCGGTCGCGGGCGGTCCGCTCAGGCCCCGACCGGGAACACCCGGCGGACCACCCGCTCGGCCGCCCCGCCGTCGTCCCACGGGCAGAACCGCTCCCGGAACTTCGCCCGCGCCGCCGGCTCGGGGTCGCCCGCCAGCAGCGCCGCCGCCAGCCCGTCGGCGTCCACCGTCACCGCGCCCGGCGGCTCCGCGAACAGGTCGAAGTAGACCCCGCGCACCCGCCGGTACTCCTCCCAGTCCGGCGCGAAGATCACGACCGGCCGGTCCAGCACGGCGTAGTCGAACATCATCGACGAGTAGTCCGTGACCAGGACGTCCGCCGCCAGGTAGAGGTCCTCCACGGTCGGGTGCGCCGAGACGTCCACGATCTCGGCCGCGTCCTCGCCCGCCGCCAGGTCGCCGGGGCCGCCGGTGTGGAAGTAGTGGGTGCGCACCAGCAGCGTGAAGCCCGGGCCGAGCCGCCGGGCCAGCTCGCGCACGTCCAGCAGCGGCACGTACCCGCCCCGGCCCTCGCGGTGCGTCGGCGCGTACAGCACCGCCGTGCGGCCCGGCGTCAGCCCGAACCGCGCGCGCATCGCCGACACTTCGGCCGGCGTGGTGACGGCCAGCCGGTCGTTGCGCGGGTAGCCGGTGTCCAGCATCTCGTAGCGGCCGGGGAAGGCCCGGGCGAAGTGCTCACTGGTGTGCGGGTTGGAGGAGACCAGGAAGTCCCAGCGGTCGACGGCCTCCAGCAGCCGGTCGAAGTCCATCCCGTCGGCGGCCACCGGGTGGTCCCTGAGGTCCATCCCCATCGCCTTCAGCGGCGTGCCGTGCTGCGTCTGGACGTGCACCGTCCCCGGCCGCTTCACCATGGTGCGCGGGAAGTTGACGTTGTTGACGAAGTACTTGGCGGTCGCCATCGCCTTGAGGTAGGCGGGCGTGTTGACGATCACGTACGGCACCCCGGCCGGCAGCGCGGCCGCCTGCCCGCGGTTCTCCACCACCCAGACGCCCCGTACGCCCGGGGCCAGTTCCTTCGCCTTCTCGTAGATCGCCGCCGGGCTGCACGCGTAACCCCGGTGCCAGTACGCCGCGTAGACCGCCAGGTGCTCGTCCAGCGGGAGCCGGCGGAACGCGTTGTACGCGGTGAACCGGGCGCTGCTGCGCACCCCCTTCTTCACCGCCGGGGCGACCGAGCGCGCCCCCCGCTTGAGTTCGCGGGGCAGCCGCCCGGTGCGGCGCAGCTCCGCGTAGGCGAGCCGGGCGCCGCGCGCCGCCAGCCGGTACTGCACGCCGCGCAGGCCGCCGGGGTAGTGGTAGGCGGCCGGGCGGTGACGGGCGAAGTGCTCGGCGATCCGCCGGAAGAAGTCCTTGCGCAGCTCGGTCGGGACCAGGCCCGGAGTGTCGTGGACGGTCAGTGCCTGCTGGACGGTCCGGTCGAAGACGAGGGTGCGCAGCGTGTCCGGCACCGGGCGGCCGGGCCGGTCCGGGCGGTCCAGGAAGTCGAAGATCGCGTCGTACTGGGCGAAGACGTCGGCGTGCTTGGGGGAGGCGGTGCTGGTGATCGCGCCGGGGCGGCCGCGCCGGTAGAAGTAGCAGACGCGGTCGAGGTAGCGCAGCCGTCCGGCGGCCAGCAGGGCCGGGTAGGTGACCGAGATGTCCTCGTAGAAGCCGCGCCCGAAGGAGACGCCGAGGCCGAGCAGGAAGTCGCGGCGGAACACCTTGTTCCACACCGACATCACCGTCCGGAACAGCGCGGGGTACTCCGCGAGGGTGCAGCCGTCGGCCAGCGGCGAGCCGACCAGCAGGTGGCGCCAGGGGTTGGGCTCGGTCCCGCCGTCCGGGTAGGCGTGGGTGAAGTCGGTGAGCAGCACGTCGGCGGGCGTCTCGCGGGCGCGGTCCTGCGCGAGCTCGTCGATGAGCGCGGAGACGGTGCCGCCGGGGAGCCAGTCGTCGCTGTCGACGAACCAGACGTACTCGCCGCGCACCTCGGGGAGGGCGGCGGTCCGGGCGCCGCCGAGGCCCTGGTTCTCGGTGAGGTGCAGCACGCGCAACCGGGGGTCGCGGGCCGCGTACTCGTCCAGGATCGCGCCGCAGCGATCGGGGGAGAGGTCGTCGACCGCGATCACCTCGAAGCGCGACTCCCCGGCGGGAGTGGCTTCCAGGATCGAGTCGAGGCAGCGGGGCAGGTAGCGCTCGACTCCGTGGACCGGGAGCACGATGCTGAGGAGGACTGGCACGCTGGCCGAGTCTACCGAGCGCGATCGGGCAGCGGATTCGCGCGGTACGGGGTGGGCCGCGGGGGCCGCTGGGGGGCGGGGTGCCGGGCTCTGCGCGGCGCCGGGTCCGCCGCTGCCGCCGGAGCCGCCGGTGCCGGGCCCCGTGCGGGGCGGCACCGGCAGCCTGGTGGCGGCCCGGCCGACCCTCTACGGCCGGCCGCCGGTCCGAGCGCCTCCCGAGCCTGGCCACCGCAGCGTCGAGGCGGCCGGGCAGTGGCTCGGGGGAGCCGGAGTTCTTCATCAGTCGAACGCACGGTTGAGCAGTGCCTGAGCAGGGCTCGCGCTTGCGCGGTCGATGAAGATATTGCTTGGAGGTTTCCTTCGCGTCAATCCCTCGATTGTGTTCACTTTCTGAACTGTTCGCTCCGAATGCTCGGAGCTGCTTCCGCAGGCGTGCGGGGCGGCCGCCGGTCGCGGCCGGGCACCACCGGTCGTGATCGCCGGTGACCCTGCGCGCCCGGCGCGTGCCTCTCAGGCAAGCGCCGGGCGCGTGACCCCGCGGCACCGGTGACGTGTGGCCGGTCGTGCACCATCATTGATGCCTAGTCGTGATCGCCCCGGGTGGCCCCTGGTGCGGCGTCAGTTGACGCCGCACGATACGGTGGAAGTACACCAGGACGGTTGCGCGAAGGCCGTCTGTCACGGATAGTCTTCGCCTCACGGCCCTGGCGCCTCGTAGGGGTGGGAATACTGATGGAACACATGCAAGTGCGGTCTCGGCCCCGCGTGCCGGCGATCCAGTGCGGAGTCGGCGCGACCGGCCGTCGGATCGAGCGTCACCTGGCTGTGCTCGGCGCGCCCGCACTCCCGGCGGTGGACACCGCCGAGGCGCTCGGGTTGATAAGGGAGCTGACGCCGCGCGGCGCCGGTACCCCGACCGCGCCGCGCCGCCACGTGCGGGTGTCGTTGCTGGCGCCACTGCGTCGGCTGCGGCGAAGCCTGTTCGGCGGTCGCGGCTAGGGCTTTCAGCCCTCGCGCCCACCGGCATCCGGCCCGACGGACCTCAGGGACCGTCGGGTCTTTGGCGTGTCCGGGTCCCCCGTACCCCGTACAGGGTGCCCCGGCGAGGGCATCGGGCGCATGACCGACCGGCAGCCGCCCGAACCGTCCACCGTACGGCACCGTGCCCCGGTGGCACGGAGAGTCGGCGAGGCGGTCCCCGGTGCCCCCGGCCGTGGGTGAGGATGATGGTCATGGCGGACAACATCAACTCCACGCCCTTCCACTCCACCACCTTCGAGATCACGACCGGCAGTCGCGAGGTCGCCCTCGACATCACCGACCGCTGCGCCGAGTTCCTCAACGACCGGGCCGCCGGCCGCGACGGTCTGCTCAACGTCTTCGTGCCGCACGCCACGGCCGGAATCGCCGTCCTGGAGACCGGTTCGGGCAGCGACGACGACTTCCTCGCGACGCTGCGCGACCTGATCCCCGCGGACGACCGCTGGCGCCACCGGCACGGCAGCCCCGGCCACGGCCGCGACCACGTCGTCCCCGGCCTGGTCGCCCCGCACGCCACCCTGCCGGTGATCGGCGGCCAACTCGCGCTGGGCGTCTGGCAGTCCGTCGTCCTGATCGACACCAACGGTGACAACCTGCGCCGGACGGTCCGGCTCTCCTTCCTGGGCTGACCGGCGGCGCCCGGGCCGACCGGCTACCGCGTGGCGCCCCGGCCGTCGGACAGGCCCGAGGTCTCGGGTGCGACGGGCGTCTCGGGTGTGCCGGGGGTCTCGGGTGTGCCGGGCCCGGGGAACTCCTGGGCCGTCCCCACCTCGGCCGCCCTCCCGGGGGCCTGCGCCGCGGCCGCCGGAGGGACGGCCGCCGCGGAGACGGCAGCCGTGGCCACGGCTGCGAGGTAGCGCTCGATCGCCAGGTACTGGCAGAGCACCGACACCGGACGGCCGAGCCGCGCGTACCAGGAGGCGAGCCGGGCGAACGCGGTGACCTCGAACCAGACCTCACCCGAGGCGTCCATGCTCACCAGGAACGCCTCCTCCCCGCACTCCGGGTGCCCGGGCAGCGTCCCGTACGCGAAACCGATCCGGTCCGGCTCGTCCACCGTCCACACCACCCGGCAGGGGATCACCAGCCGGGGCCGCCGCAGTCCGGGCAGGCTCAGTCGCAGCAGGACGGTCGCGCCCTCCTCGGCCGGCGCGTACGGGTGGACGGCGAAGCCGCTGCCCAGCTGGCTGCCCCAGCCGAGCACGTACCGCCCGGCCCGCTCCAGGACGTCGGGCCCGTGTCCGAGGTGGATCCGCCGCCGCAGCTGCGCGTAGCCCGCGGGCAGCCGGGCGTGGCGGGTGGCGCCCACCTCCGGATAGGTGGGGGAGGCGGCGCGGGCGGCGAGCAGACGCCGGTGGAGGGCGGTGGGCGCTTCGGGCACGGGCCCACCGTAACCGGGGCCGGCGGCCGGGCCCGGGGCGGGTGGGCGAGCGGGGCGAGGTTCCGGCAGCGGGGTCCCCGCGCCTCCTCCTCCCGGCCGCTGCCCCGCCGGGCTCGGCGCCTTCCCGGCCGCTGCCCTGCGGGCCGCCCGGTGCAGTCGCCGGGCCCGGCCTTGCCGCAGGGTGGGGACGCGGAGTATCAAGGCGGCATGAGCGAAGCGGTGAAGAACGACGACGGCCCGGTCTGTGAACTCGCCCCCGGCGGAGCGGGGCCGGAGGCGGCCCTGGCGCACGACCCGGAGCTGACCGGGCCGCGCGCGGACTGCGTGCTGTGCGGGGAGCCGACCGAACTGCCCGCCGACCACCCCGGCAGCACGCTCTGCCCCGTCTGCACCTGGCAGCAGGCGCAGCGGATCGCCTGTTCCGGCTGACGGAGGAGCCTCCGAGCCCCGAGTTCGGCGGCCCCGGTGCCTCGGGTGTCTCCGGGGGCCCGCTAGCTGTCCTCCCGCCCGGCCAGCGCCAGGGTGGAGCCCCGACGGCCCTTGCGAACCATCAGCTGGGCCGGGATGCGGCTCTTCAGATCGGCGACGTGACTGACGATGCCGACCGCGCGGTCCCGCTCGCGCAGGCCGTCGAGGACGTCCATCACCTCCTCCAGGGCCTGCTCGTCCAGCGTGCCGAAGCCCTCGTCGATGAAGAGCGTGTCCAGCGGCATGCCGCCCGCCTCGTCGGTGACCACGTCGGCGAGACCGAGAGCCAGGGCGAGCGAGGCGAAGAAGCTCTCGCCGCCGGAGAGCGTCGAGGTGTCCCGCTCGGTGCCGGTCCAGGCGTCCACCACCCGCAGGGCGAGGCCCGAGCGCTTGTTGCCGGTGCCCCGGCCGTCGCTGTGGACCAGGGTGTAGCGGCCGCCCGACATCCGGACCAGGCGGGCGCTCGCCGCCGCCGCCACCTGCTCCAGCCGTGCCGCCAGCACGTACGACTCCAGTCGCATCCGCAGCCGGTTCTCGGTGGAGGTGCCGGCGGCGACGGAGGCCAGCCGGTTGATCCGGGCGTACCGGTCCAGGGCCGGGGCCAGCGAGGAGGCCAGCTCCGCCAGCTGCCGCCCGATCCCGGCCAGCGCCGCGCAGCGCTCGCCGGCCGCCTCGTGCGCGGCGTGCGCCCGGCGCAGCCGGCCGGTGGCCGCCAGGAGCGCGGCCTGCGTGCCGGGCAGGTCGGCCGGCGGGCGGGCGGCCGCCTCGGCCAGCTCGGGCAGGGCCAGCTGCTGCTCCGCCGCGGCCAGCGCCGAGCGGTGCCCGGTCAGCCGGGCCTCCAGCCGATCACGTTCCTCCCGGGGCAGCAGGACGGCCGTCGCCTCCTCCGGGCCCGGGAACCCGGCCGCCGCGGCGGCCCTGGCCAGCTCGTCGTCGGCCTCCTTCAGCCGCAGCGCCGCGTCCGCGCAGACCCGGGCCGCGCCGGCGACCGCCGCCACGCCCCCGGCCAGGCGGGCCAGCGCCGAGGCCCGGCCGGACACCGAGGCGGCGTCGCCGCGGGCCGCGGCCACCCGGCGGGCCAGCTCCTCCTGCTCGCCGCCGAGCGTCTGGACGCGGGCGGTCAGCGCGGCGGTGCGCTCACCGGCGTCGCGCAGCGCGCCCAGCTGACGGGCCTGGTCCTGCGCCAGACGCTCCAGCTCCCGGGTGACCGGGCCCAGCCCCTCGGCCGCCCGCAGTGCCTCGCGGTGCTCGCGCCCGAGCGTGCCCAGCGCCTCGGCGAGCGCCGCGACGCTCTCCGGTCCGGCCGCCCCGGCGGCGGTCGCCTCGCGCACCCGCAGGCCCGCCAGCTCCCGCTCGGCGGTGTCGGCCACCTGCTCGGCCTGCGCCTGGGCGGCCCGGGCGCGCTCCTCGTCCTGCGCACCGACCTGGCCGCTCGCCGGCCGGGCCGGCTCCGGGTGCTCGGGCGAACCGCAGACCCGGCAGGCCTCGCCCGCCCGCAGCTGCGCCGCCAGCTCGGCGGCCATGCCGGTCAGCCGGCGCTCCCGGAGGTCCTGGCTGTGCTCGCGGGCATCGAGTGCCTCGGTGCGCCGGGCGAGTGCCCGGGGCTCGGCCAGGGCGATCGCCGCCCGCAGCTCGTCCCGGAGGCGGGCGGCGGCCAGGCGCTCGGTCAGCTCGCCGTGCCGGACGTCCAGCTGCTCGACCCGGGCGCCGGCGGCCCGGGCGGCGGACTGCTCCTCCTGGAGCGCGGCGAGCCTGCCGTCGAAGTCGGCCAGCCAGTCGGCCGCCTCCTCGGCGAGCTCCTCGGCGCGCCGTCGGTCGGCGTCCAGCGACGCCTGCTCCCGGCGGAGCTCCTCGCACCGCCGCTCGTCGGCCCGGGCCGCCTCCAGCCGGACCACCTCGGCCCGCAGCCGGTGTTCGGCCGCGGCGAGCTCCTCGGCCTCGGCGCGGGACAGCGCCCGGCCCTCGGCGACCGGCGAGTCGGCCAGCGCGGCGCGGTGGCGGCGCTCCTCCTCGCGGGCCGCCCGGTGCGTCGCCCCGGCGGCCTCGCGCAGGTGCAGCACCGACTCCACCCCGACGGCCGCCCGGGCCGCGGCCAGCCGGTCGACGTCACGCTCCATCGCCGGCGCGCCCTCGGCGAGGCGGGCCGCCTCCCGGGCGGCCTCCCGGTGGCGGCGCTGGCGCCCGGCCAGCTCGTCGGCGGCGCCCCGGGCCGCCTCGGCCCGGCGGTGGCCGGCCTCGGCGCCGGCCAGCGCGGCTCCGGCCACGGCGAGTTGCTCGGCGGCGCCGCTGCGCAGGATCGCGGCCCAGCCGAGCACGCCGGAGGTCAGGTCGACGGCGGGGTGCGCCTCCTCCTCGGCGGGCACCCAGCCGGCGGCGGGTTCGGCCTGCGGGCCGGCCGCCTGCTCGGCCTTGCTGGCCAAGTCCCGCAGACGCCGGCGGCCGGTCTGGACGGCGGCCTCGTGCGACCGGCGCTGCTCGGCCAGCCAGGCCTCGACGTGCTGGAACCGCTCGGTGTCGAACAACCGCCTGAGCAGCTTGCCGCGTTCCTCGGAGTCGCCGCGCAGGAACCGGGCGAAGTCCCCCTGCGGAAGCAGCACCACCTGGCAGAACTGCTCCCGGCTCATCCCGATCAGCCGGTGGATCTCCTCCCCGGCCTCCTGGTGCGACTTGCTGACCGCCCGCCAGCCCGGCGTACCGTCGCCGCTGTCGGCGACCCACTCGCGCAGCAGTGTCTGGGCGCGCTCGACGGTCGTGCCCTTGCCGACCTTCTTGGGGCGCAGCTGCTCCGGCAGACGGGTGATCTCCAGCCGCCGCCCGCCGAGCGTCAGCTCCAGCCGGACCTGGGTGAGCCGCAGCGGATCGGCGTGGTCGCTGCGCAGCCGGCCGGCCCGCCGGGCGCCGGGCACCTCGCCGTAGAGGGCGAAGCAGACGGCGTCCAGCACACTGCTCTTGCCCGCACCGGTGGCCCCGCGCAGCAGGAAGAGGCCGCCGGCGGCGAGCGCGTCGAAGTCCACCGTCTCGGTGCCGGCGAACGGCCCGAAGGCGGTGATGGTCAGCCCGTGCAGTCTCATCGGGGCAGCTCCGCCTTCCGGTCGTCCGACTCCCGGACGGTCTCGAAGCCCTCGCGCAGCCAGCCCAGCTCGTCCGCGTCCGGTTCGGCGCCTGGGCGCACGTGCCGCAGGAACCCCTCGGCGATCTCCAGGTCCGCCCGACCGCTGACCCGGGCCGCGTAGGAGGGGGAGGCGGCCGCCCCGCTCTCCTGGGGGTCGAAGAGCAGCTGCAGGGTGTGCGGGAAGCGGCGGCGCAGCTGCTCCATCGGCTCGCTCGGGCGGCCCGGGTCCGTCAGGGTGGCCTGGACCCAGGACTGCTCGTGCTCGGCGTGCCGCGGGTCGGACAGCAGCTCGTCCAGGCGGCCGCGCAGACGGGCCAGCGGGCGCGGCTGCGGGCAGTCGATCCGCTCGGCGGCGATCGAGCCGTCCGCCGCGAGGTCGACCAGCCACATGGTCTTGCGGTGGGTGGTCTCGGAGAAGGAGTAGGCGAGCGGCGAGCCGCTGTAGCGCAGGTGCGGGGCGAGCGTCTGACAGCCGTGCAGGTGACCCAGCGCGGCGTAGTGCACGCCGTCGAAGACGGACGCGGGGACGGCCGCGACGCCGCCGACCGCGATGTCCCGCTCGCTGTCGCTGGGTGCGCCGCCGGTGACGAAGGCGTGCGCCAGCACCACCGACCGGGTGCCCCCGGGACGGGCCGCGAGGTCGGCCCGGACGGCGTCCATGGCCGCGCCGAGCACCGCAGCGTGGCCGCCGCGCGCCAGCCCGAAGCGCTCGCGGACCAGCGTCGGCTCCAGGTAGGGCAGCCCGTAGACGGCGACCGGCCCGTGCTCGTCGGACAGCAGGACGGGCACCGCGCACTCGCCCGGGTCCGTCCGCAGGTGGACGCCGGCCCGGCCGATCAGGCCCGCGCCCACCCCCAGGCGGCGGGCCGAGTCGTGGTTGCCGCTGATGAACACCGTCGGCACGCCCAGGTCGGCCAGCCGGTGCAGCACGTCGTCGAACAGGGCGACCGCCTCCAGACCGGGCAGTGCCCGGTCGTACACGTCGCCGGCGACGAGCACGGCGTCCACGCGCTCGGCCCGGACCACCGCCACGAGGTGGTCCAGGAAGGCGCGCTGGGCGTCGTGCAGGCTCTCCCGGTGGAAGGAGCGGCCGAGATGCCAGTCGGAGGTATGCAGCAGTCGCATGGTCCCCGACCATAACGTCCGGCACCGACAACGCGGGCGTGACCGGGATTCCCACCCGTCCGCGGGAACCCCTCGGGCGGTCGCTCAGGGTGGATTGTCAGTGACGGTGTGTATGTTCTCGATCGCCGGCCGCTTCGGGCCCCGGGGCGGCGCGGCACGAGCCCCTGGGAGGAAACATGTCCGTCCGGTTCCCGTTCCTCGACGGCCGCGGTGTCCGCGAGGCCGGTGTCCGCGAGTCCGGCGTGCGCGCGTCCGGTGTCTCCGCGCCCGCCGGGCAGGTCGGGTGCCCGGCGCCCGGTGGGTGCGCCCGGCGCACGGCGCACGCCCGGGCGGGGCAGCGGCCGGGTCCGGGCGGGCCCACCGCGGGAGGTCCGCCCGGTGGCCCGCCGGGCGGACCTCCGGGTGGCCCGCCGTCCGGCGGTCGGACTCCGGGTGGTCGGGCCGGTGGCAGGGCAGCCGGCGGTGGAGGCGGCGCCGGAGCCCGGTCCCGGCGGCGGGGTGGCTCGCGCGGTGTGCCGCCGCCGCAGCCGGTGGCAGTCGCGCTGGCCGTCCACGCCGCCGACTTCGCCGAGCTGGCCCGGCACGGCCTGTTCGGCTCCCTCGCCTTCCGGGAGTACCTGCGGCGGGCGGAGGCCGGGCTCCGGGCGCTGCGGGGGCAGGGCGTCGAGGTGCACCTGCGGGTCTTCGAACCGGCCGACTACGCGGACTACTGCGAGGCGTTCGGCCTCGACCCCGGCTCGGCGGGCGCGCGCGTCGCGTACGCGGCCGATCCGGAGCTGGCCGGCGAGCCCTTCGTCTACGGCGGCGAGCGGCTGACCGAGCTGCTGCCGGTGCTGGCCGACGACCACCTGGCCCGGGTGCGGATCTCGATCGCCTGCGCCGTGCTGGTGGACGCGGTCGGCGACGGCCCGTCCGGGCACGCGCGTCTGGTGGCCGTGATGCACCACGTCACCTCGGTCTACCTGGCCCTCGCCGAGGGCGCCGGGGAGGGCGGCCACCTGCTGACCCTGCGCTGCCACGGCCCGGAGGACGGCGAGCACCTCACCGCGGCGGCGGACGTGCGCACCGACGGCGGGCAGCTCTTCGTCGGCGGCCGGGACGCCGAGGCGTTCTGCGCGACCCTGGCGGCCGGGGTGGCCCTCGGCGGCGCGGGCGCGCTCCTGCTGCACGGGGCCCCCACGACACCCGGCGGCCAGGTGGTGCGCGGCTGGGCCCTGGCGGCCGGCCGGCTGCGGCCGATGGCCGTCCGGGAGGTGGTCGACGCGCTCGCCGACGACGCGGCCCTGGGCGTGCCCTTCCCGTCCGGGGCCGTTCCGCTGCCGGGCTTCCCGCTGCCCGCGCCGCCGCCCGGGATGCCGTCGTCGTCCGACGCGGACCCGTGGCCCGGCGGGGCCTCGTCCGACGGCGGCGACCTGGGTCCGGAGGGCGGTGAGCCGCTGCGCTGACCACCCGGGTGAGGTCTCCGTGTCCACCAAGCGGCGCTGGGGACTGTTCATCGACCGCCTGTTCGGGGAAGATTTCGGGGAAGATCAACAGGAGAAGCGTGCGGTGCCCCATGCCGTCGCCTCCCACCGCTCCGCCCTGTACCGCGCACGCAGGTCCTCCCCGCGCACCGCCGGTCCGGCGAGCCCGACACCGAAAGGGGGACGCATGAGCCGGATCGAGTACAGCGCGGAGATCGCCGAGCTGCTGGGCAAGGTGCGGCGGCGTCCCACGGCGGGCTGGCCGTGGCGGCCGGGCGAGCGGGTCCCGGTCGGGCTGCCGGTGAAGCAGTCGTGGGGCTGGCTGTTCGCACCCGACGGCCGGGTGCTGACCCTGATCAACCCCAAGGACGGCATCGTCTCGCTCCCCGGCGGCTCGCTGGAGCCCGAGGACGACGGCGACCCGGGCTCCGCCCTGGCCCGTGAGGCGGCCGAGGAGGCCCAGGCGGTGATCGGCACGCCGTACTACCTCGGCTACCTCTACGACCGGGTCGGTTCGGCGAACGGCGGGCACGAGTGCGCCCGGGTCCGGATGGCCGCGGCGCTGCGGGCCGTCGGCCCCAGTGCGGCGGATCCGGCCTCGGGCCGGCACTACCGACGGCTGCTGGTCGCTCCCGGCCTCGCGGTCGAGCTGCTCGGCTGGGGCGGTCCCGGCCTGCGCCAGGCACGGGCGGCGGTCGCGGCCGGCGCCCGGTGGCTCGGGGTGCCCTCGGCCGCCAACGAGGCGATCGAGGAGCTGCCGGTCGAGGGCTGCGAGGTCTTTCCCGGCGCGGTTCACCCGGGTCCGGGTGCGGTTCTTCCGGGTCCCGGCGGCGGGGCCCGGGCGGGTGGGGAGTGAACGGGTGACGGTGCCGGACCAGGTGGGGCTCTTCCACCACGTCGAGCTCTGGGTGGACGACCTCGCCGCCGCCGAGGCGCAGTGGTCCCCGGTGCTGCTCGCGCTCGGCTGCGAGCCGTTCCAGCACTGGCCCCGGGGTCGTAGCTGGCGCCTGGGGACGGCCTATCTGGTGATCGAGCAGTCGTCCGCGCTGTTGCCGGGCGGCCATCAGCGGCTGCGTGCCGGGCTCAACCACCTCGCCGTGCACGGGTCGCGCGCGGCGGTGGCCGCCGCGCTCGCGGCCGGGTGGGCGGTCCGGGTGGACACCGGCGAGGCGGTGCACCTGATCGACGGTCAGGGCTTCGAGCTGGAGATCGTCTGCACGCGAGATCAGAACGCTCCGGCGACACCCGCTGCTCAGTCGCCGCCTCCGGCCGCCACGCCCGGGCCGGCTCCGGCCGTCGCTCCCACCCCGGATCCGACCCCGGATCCCGGCTCCGGCGCGCGCGAGTGACGGCCCGTCGGGCCGCGCGACCGTCCCCCGAACGGGTATCGGCGACCGGCCCCGTCGGCGGCGCCGCCGGGGCCTGACCAGCGCACTTCCCGTATCTCGCCGGGAAGTTCACTCCATCGTTGTCAGACTGACCGTCAATTGCCTTGGCATGACCACTTCCCGGGTTAGCTACCGCCTGGTATCACAGGTGTGACTCACGTCACTTCCTGGAGGTGTCATGCTACGCCCCACCCGTGCCATGTCCCTGGCCGCCCTCGCGGCCCTCCTCACGCTGACCACCCTCTTCACCGCCACGTCCGCCAGTGCCGCCGGCACCAACTACGTCGCCCTGGGGGACTCCTACGCCTCCGGTGTCGGCGCCGGCAGCTACACGGCCGACAGCGGCAGCTGCAAGCGCAGCACCAACGCCTACCCGTACCTCTGGAAGAACGCGCACGCGCCGTCCTCCTTCTCCTTCGTCGCCTGCTCCGGCGCCAGAACCGGTGATGTGCTCAACGGCCAGCTCTCGGCGCTGAACTCCGGCACCACGCTCGTCAGCATCAGCGTCGGCGGCAACGACGCGGGCTTCGCCAGCACCATGCAGACCTGTGTGCTGGACTCGGAGAGCGCCTGCCTCAACGCCGTCGCCACGGCGAAGGCCTACGCCACCAACACCCTGCCCGGCCAGCTCGACCAGGTCTACGCGGCCATCCACGCCAAGGCTCCCAACGCCCGCGTGGTGGTGCTGGGCTACCCCCACCTCTACAAGATCGGCGGCAGCTGCATCTTCGGCATCGGTGACACCAAGCGTGCCGCGATCAACGGCGCGGCCGACACGCTCGACGGTGTCATCGCCAAGCGGGCCGCCAACGCCGGCTTCGCGTTCGGCGACGTCCGGAGCGCCTTCACCGAGCACGAGATCTGTGGTTCCAGCACCACCTGGCTGAACAGCACCACCCTGCCCGTGGATGAGAGCTACCACCCGAAGGCCTCCGGCCACTCGGGCGGCTACCTCCCGGTGTTCTCCGCGCAGGTGTAGCCGGCGCGGTACCCGGGTGCCGGCCGGTCCCGTCCACCTCCGTGGCGGGGCCGGCCGGCGCAGTGGTCCCAGCGCTACAGCTCACCGCTTCGGCTCGCCGTCCCGGCTCACCGCCCAGGCGGGAACGGGATGTCGGCGAGCACCGGCAGCAACGTGTCCTCCTCGTGGGCCAGATGCGCCTCCAGCTCGGCCGACATCCGCGTCAGCTCCGCCCGGAACCCCTCGGGATCGGCCACCCCGATCCCGGACAGCAGGGCCACCAGCTCGTCCTTGATCCGGCCGACCACCCGGTGCTCCTCGCCCAGCCGGTCCAGCGTCGGGCGCAGGTGCGGGTGGCTCCGGGCCAGGGCGGGGAAGATCGCGGCGTCCTCGCCGGTGTGATGGTGGGTCAGCCCCTCGCAGAACGCGAGGCAGTGCTGCCGGATCTGCAGCCCGAGACCGGGCGGACGGCCGCCCCCCGGCGGCCCGTCGGCGAAGTACGCGTCCACCTCCGTCCGCACGTGCCGCAGCTGGCCGCGCAGCCAGGTGTGGACCTCCAGCAGCTTGTCCGCGAGGCTGGTCACCTCGCGCGGCTCGGTCGCGTCCCGCTCCAGCACGACCACCGGCAGCACCCGCCCGGTGTGCGCCTGGTAGTCGCCGTACCCCGGTGCGGCGCGGACCACCGCCTCGAACAGCTCGTCACGCCGGTCGCCCTCGGCCGGCACCGCGATCGCCTCGAAGGTCTCGGCGCCGAGTTCCACCCGTACCACGGGGTGGGCCAGCAGATTGCGGTACCACTGCGGGTGATCCGGTGCCCCGGCGGCCGACGCGACCACCAGCAGCAGGCCGTCCGCGCGGACGTAGCCGAGCGGCACCGTGTGCTGCTGCCCGGTCCGCGCGCCGGTGGTGGTCAGCAGCAGCAGGTCACCGCCCTCGAAAGGTCCGCCGACCCGACCGGCGTTGGCACGGAATTCCTCGATGATCGTTTGATTGAAAGACATGGGCATACGCCTGTGGATTCTCCGAAACATGGGGAGTGAAGGCCACGGCGGCGCACGGTTGCGGCGCGGCAGGCAACAGGGCGAAGCGAGCGCGCGCGGGCACCGCCGCGGCCGCTCGGGTCAGATCAGGGGAGCGGAGTGAGAACTCATCGCGCATCGTCCCTCGGTGAAAGGTGCTCGCTCGGTTGCCGGCCGGCCCAGTTCTCTTTGGCCGACACCACGCTGCACGCCCTCATTGAAACCATCGGGTCCACCCCGTGTCAACGGGCAAGATCATGTCTGCGGACGCGCATGCTCCCACTGGAGAAGCACAGCCGTCGCGTCGTCATGGCACTTGCTGCGTGGCCACCGCAGGCAGGTCGGATCGGACCGCTCAAGCTCCCGCGTGCGGTTGATGATCCGACGGGGCCCGTACTCTTCGAGGTCTTCGAGGAGGTCCGGCCAGGTCAGGGTGCCGAAGTCGTCGACCGCTCTGGCGGCACCGTCGGTGAGGATCGCCGCAGACCGGACGTCCGAGAGACGGGCCGCGCCGGTCAGCGACTCTTCGGCCGCTTTGGGATCCGCCGCAGCGACCCAGTAGCCGTCGACCGTGTTCATCACCTCACGTTGGGCCCTGGCCAGGGCTATTGTGCGCCCGCTCGGACGAAGCGACCTCAAGTCGGCCGCCAAGGCCGCATGCTGTGCCCCGGTGATCTGTGAGACGCGATGGTCGGCGATGATCTCGACGGTGGTGGGAAGCCTGACCGCCACTGTGGTGTCAGCGAGAACAAGCCACTCCAGGAATTCCCCGTGAACCCTTGCGACAGCGACGGTGGCGGAGGGGGTGAACGGGTTCCCCAGATCGCACATGGTGGAGTGTGCCTGTGAGGTTCCGAGTATCGAGTCGGCCAGGCATTCCGTCAGGCTCGCTCGCGGGTCGGCGGCCCGACTGTGAAGCAAGGCTCCGAGCGTTCGGACGAACCAGGGCACGCCGTGGACGCAGCCGGTGTCCAGGACATCGGGGAGGCCGGCGCCATCGAGCACGACGACGGCGTCCGGGCCGGCCAGAGCGAAGTCCTCGTTGACTCCGCCGGGACGTGCCGCCGTTGCGAGCGAGACGAGCATGTCAGGCTCCCCCGTGCAGCAACACGCCCGTCACGGAGTGGCTTGCCAGGATGCGGTTTGTTCCCGCCTCGTACTCGCACCCGATGACCATGGAGAAGGGGTCGGCTCCCGCCTCCTCGTAGAGGTCGGCGATGTGCTCGGACAGATAGTGCGCGGCTCCCATGGAGCCGGCCGCGTGCACACCGGCGATCAGCAGGAAGGTGCCCTGACCATCGGGGCGGGGGAGGCGTCCGAGATAGGCCACGTCGGCGGGCCGGGGTTCGTCCGGATCATCGGTAGGGGAGATGTGTGCCTGGTCGCGTTCTCGATCGATCAGTGCCCAGCGTCCGTCGTCCAGAGTCTTGAACGACAGGCGCGGGTCGGCATCGAGGGCTTGTGCGATGACGGGGGAGCTCTTCGGACCGCAGATGACCACCAGGCCGGCGCGGTTGAGGTCAACCGCGCCGGATGCCGGGATGTACTCCAGGTCGCCGTCGAGCTGGAGCCGGTGTCCGACATTGATCAGTTGCTGCCCGGCGGCACTGTCCTCCATGGCCACGTAGTCCCGGTCGCCCGCGCGTCGGGGAACGGCGACCAGCAGCCGGTGCATGCCGAGGAATGAGCGCTCGGCGGGCGGGCCGGCGTCCTTGAGCTGGGCAACCCTCGCGCGACTGATGCCCATGAGCTTCGCGACCTCGGCCATGGACAGTCCGTTGCTGCGCAGCCATGCGATGCTCTCCTTCCGCATGCGGGAGGTCTCGATCACTGCCGCCTGGAGTTGCTCCATCAGCTCGACCGACGCTTTGACGCGCAGGCGGTGATCCTTGATTGCTGCGAGGCGCTGCACTTCATCGATCACGGCGCGGTGCCTTCCGGCCGACCTGAGCTGCTGATCCCATGGGCACATGGTAAGGGGGACTTGACACTCTGGCCAACGGCCTGCTTGCCTGGTGTTAATCCCCCCTTACCAAAGGGGGTTTGACCGCCTGGATGGTAACCCTCCCTTAGCGGTATGTGAGGGTGGGTGCCGAGTCAGGACGACTGCTTGGGAGCTGCCGATATGACTCGCCGTGTCCAGCGGGCTGACCTTCCCGCGTTCGTCCGCGAGGCGGTAGAAGCCGAGCTTCGCGGCCCGGTCCGCCTGATGAGGTTGCTCTCCGGCGAGTTCGGCTCCGAGATCGCGGCGAAGCTCGTGGCACCCACGGGGAGCGTGTTCCTCAAGGCGAGACATATCGAGCATCCGCGTGCGGAGGGCCTGTGGCGCGAGGCGGAGGTGAATCCCTACGTCACCCGGGTGGCGCCGAGGCTGCTCTGGCGGGTGGAGGTGGACGGTTGGCGGCTGCTCGGATTCGAGTGCGTCGAGGGACGCCCTCCCGCGTACGGGCGCGGGTCGCGGGATCTGCGGCAGATGGCCGGGCTGCTACGGAGGCTGGCCCGGCCGGTCCCTCCGGAAGTGCTGTTGCCGCGCGCGGAGGAGCGGTGGGCCGCCTGTGTTGACGACCCTTCCGTGCTCGCCCGGTTCGCGGAGGACGCGCTGCTGCACACGGACCTCGCGCGCGAGAACGTGCTGATCCGGGGCGGGCGCACGCGGCTGGTGGGCTGGGCCTCGGCCATGCGGGGGGGCGGTGTGGATCGACCCCGCGCTCTGGGTGCTCCGGCTGATCGCCGAGGGCGGTCAGCCAGCGGCGTACGCGGAGGGCTGGGCGTGTGGGATTCCCGCCTGGGAGGAGGCCGACTCCGAGGTTCTGGACGCCTTCGCGCTGGCGGGCGTCCGGCGTTGGGAGGACGACCCGGTGCTGGGGCCGGCCGCCCGGCGGTGGCGCGCGCACCGGTTGGCCGGGGACCGGCCGATGGTGTGAGTCGCGCCGCCGCTCCCCCGGAGCGGCGGCGCGGCGTGCTGGCTACCGCAGGTAGGAGGTCAGGCCGGCCGGGGTCAGGCCGGCCGCTTCGGCGGCGGCGAGGGCCCGCTGGAGGTCCCCGGCGAGGGTGTCGGTCCAGTGCATCAGCACGACGTCGCCGGGCGACAGGGTGCCTTCGTGCCAGATGTTGGAGGCGCCCCAGCTGAAGTCGGCGTCGGCGGTCAGCACGGTGCGGATGCCGCAGTTGGCGGCGGCCTGCAGGGTGTCGGCGTTCCAGGTGAAGTACGGCGGGCGGAAGACGGTGGGGGCGGTGCCGAAGGTCCGGGTCAGGGCGTCGCGGGCGTCGCAGATCTCGACCTGCTGCTCGGCGGGGGAGAGCGTGGTCAGGTCAGGGTGGGAGACGCTGTGGTCCTGGACGGAGGAGCCGGGAACGGCGGTGACGCGCCGGAAGAAGTCCGGGTCGGTGGCGGCCGGCATCGGCAGCGGGAAGGCGGTGATCGGCAGCTTGTGGTCGGCGATGAACCGCTCCGCCTCGGGGGTGCGCTGCCAGCCGTCGTCCACGGTGAAGAAGACGACCCGGTCGCTGGTCGGCACCGAGCCGGCGGCGGTCGCGGGGGCGGCGGCCGGGCCGTCCACGCGGACGTCATCGACGGCGAACGGGCCCTGCTGGTACCAGCCGTGGACGTACAGCCGCGCGGTGCGCGCGGTGGGCCCGGTGGTGAACCGGGTGGTGAGCTTCTGCCAGCCGCCGTTGGTGTTCTCCGTCCAGGCGGGGGCGACGTCGCGGCCGGTGCCGGTGGCGCCGAGGTAGACGAACGCGCCGCGCACCCAGGCCGAGGCGGTGTACGTGGTGTTGGGCTGGACCGAGACGGTCTGCGCGCACTCGCCGTTGGAGTCGTCGCCCGCCGGGGTGACGGCGAGGGCGGAGCCGCCGGAGTGCGGGGCGGTGGTGGTGACGCCCGCTTCGGCGGGGCCGCCGGCGCAGCGCCAGCCGGGGACGCTGCCCCAGTCGGCGAGCGAGGAGGCGGGGATCTCGAAGCCCGGGTTGGTGGCCAGGTTGACGGTGGGAGCCGAGGGCGCGGACTCGGACTCGGCGGAGGCGGACGCGGGGGCCGCGAGGCCGCAGACGGCGAGCAGCGTGCAGGCGGCCAGCGCCGACAGGCGCGAGGACATGGACACGTGAGGACTCCTGCGTGGGGGCAGTGGGAACACACCCGTGGGGAGGGCGTGTGGAACGGGGTGGAGCGCTCCCCGAGGGGTGGGAGCCGTCGGCGTGCCGCACTCGGACCGAGGCAAAACAATGGACTGGACCACTCGGATCGTCAAGGGAGCGGCGAGCCGCGGACGGGTCGTACACCGTGCCACAAAAGGGACAAGACGCACCGTCAGGGGGTGTAGAGCTCCTCGATGTCCGGCCGGTAGTACTCGGTGATCGCCGATCGCCGCAGTTTCAGCGAGGGTGTCATCAGGCCCTGGTCGATGCCGAACTCCCGGGGCAGCAGGCGGAACGCGCGGATCGACTCGGCTCGCGAGACGGCGGTGTTCGCCGCGGCCACCGCCCGCTGGATCTCCGCGTGCAGCTGTTCGTCGGAGAGCACCGCCCACGGGTCCAGCTGCTCCCGTCCGTGCGACTTCAGCCAGTGCGCCAGCGCCGGCGGGTCGAGCGTGATCAGCGCGGCCACGTACGGGCGGTCGTCGCCGACCACCAGGCACTGCGAGACCAGCGGGTGCGACTGCACCCGTTCCTCCAGCGTGGCCGGGGCGAGGTTCTTGCCGCTGCTGGTGACGATCAGGTCCTTCTTGCGCCCGGTGAGGGTGAGGTAACCGTCCTCGTCCAGCCGGCCGAGGTCCCCGGTGCCGAACCAGCCGTCGTACAGCGACTCCTCGGTGCACTCCGGGTGGTTGAGGTAGCCGCCGAAGACGCCGGCGCCGCGGACCCACACCTCGCCGTCGTCGGCGACCGCCACCGAGGCGCCCGGCACCGGCCGGCCGACCGTGCCCAGCTTCTGCCGGCCGGCCGGGTTGGCGGTGATCGCGGCGGAGGTCTCGGTCAGGCCGTAGCCCTCGTACAGGCTGAGGCCGATGCCGCTGAAGAACAGCGCGAGGTCCCGGTTGAGGGTCGAGCCGCCGCACATCACGCCGCGCACCCGGCCGCCGAGCACGGCCCGCAGCCGCTGGTAGACGGTCCGCTCGTACGCCAGGTGCCGCAGTCGCAGCCGGGGGCCCGGGCCGGGGCCGTCGCCCAGTGCCCGCTGCTCGCGGGCGGTGGCCCACTCGACGGCCACCTGCCGGGCCTGCTCGAAGAGTTCGCCGCGCCCGGCCTCCTCGGCGGCCCGCCGGGCCTGCTGGAAGACCTTGTCGAAGACGTAGGGGACGAGGTGCAGGAAGGTCGGCCGGTAGGAGGCGAGCGCGGGCAGCAGGGCCTCGGTGGAGACCTCGGGGATGTGCCCGATCCGGAAGCCGCCGCGGATCGCCGCGATCTGCACCGTCCGGCCGTAGACGTGCGCCAGCGGGAGGAAGAGCAGCGTGGACGGCTGGCCGCCGCCGGTGTCCGCGAAGACCTCGGCCCAGCCGTCGAGCAGGGCGTCGGCCGCCGAGGCCAGATTGGCGTGGGTGAGCAGGCAGCCCTTGGGCCGGCCGGTGGTGCCGGAGGTGTAGACGACGGTGGCGACGTTCTCGGCCGAGACACCGAGCCGCTGACGGTGCACGAGCGAGTCGGGCACCCCCCGCCCGTCCTCCGTGATCGAGGCGACGCAGCCCCGGTCCAGCTGCCAGATGCCGGTGAGGTCGGGCAGCGCGTCGCAGACCGCGCCGACCGTCATGGCGTGGTCCTCGTCCTCGACCAGGCAGGCCACCGCCTGGGTCTCGGCAAGGATCCAGCGGACCTGCTCGGGCGCCGCGGTGGGGTAGATCGGGACGGTGATCGCGCCGATCGACCAGAGTGCGTAGTCGAACAGCGTCCACTCGTAGCGGGTGCGGGACATCAGTGCGACCCGGTCGCCGTACCGGATGCCCCGGGTCAGCAGGCCCTTGGCCAGCGCCAGCACCTCGTCCCGGAAGGCGGTCGCGGTGACCTCGTGCCACTGCGGGTCGCCCTCCGCGCGGCGGGCCAACTGGATCAGGCCGGAGGTGCGTTCGGCGGTGTCGTAGAGCGAGTCGGCCAGCCCGCCGGTGGCCGGGGGCCCGGCCGGTGCGGGGGAGGTGAACTCGCGCACATTGCCCCCGATCCCGTTGCGGCCCCTGCCTGCCGGGCCCGTACGGGCGTCCGGATCGGCGGCGCGCTGAACGGTCGGGCAGGTGGAGCGAAACTATCGGATTGCTCTGTCACTGCCCAGGGTTGTGACCGTGACGCGACGAGATCGGCACCGGCCCGTGTGGAAAGTGCCGTAGTGGGGGATGGCTGGGACGGGTGTCCGAGGGGTGAATCCGGGAGGTCCGGGATGATTCGGACATGATCGGGGTGGGGGTGCGGAGAGGGCGGGTTCGACCCTCGAACGAGTGGTCAGGGCGTAGTAGGCTCTCGCAGACCCGCGACCGGGGCCTTCCGGCCGGGCCTGCTCCGACCGCCGAAAACCCCGAACGAAACCCCGCGGGAACACCCCGGGGGAACGCCCCGCAAGAGCACCACGAAGACCCTCGCACCATCCCGCAGGACCCCCGCACCGCCGCCGAACCGCCACCGCCCGCCCCTGCCGACCGTCCCTTCGAACCGCTCCCCGTCCGCGCCTGGCACTTCCCGACCGAGGACTCCATGCGTCTGCGCAGCAGCTCGATCCGCGCGAAGATCATCGCGCTGCTCCTGGTGCCCATCGTCGCGCTCACCGCCCTGTGGGTGTACGCGACCCTCGCCACCACCGGAGACGTCTGGAGCCAGTTGGCGGTCAGCAGTACGTACAAGGAGTTCGGCAAGCCGGTCGACCAGTACGCCTACGACCTGCAGAACGAGCGCCGTGCCGCCGTCCAGCGGCTGGCCGATCCGTCCTCGCAGGCCGCCCGGGACGCCTTCGAGCGGGCCCAGGCCGTCACCGACCGGGACCTCACGGTGCTGCGGGAGAAGAAGACCGGGGACGGCGGCAAGCTCGACGCGGCGCAGCGCGGCCGGTACCTGCAGATCCTCGCGGCCGCCGACCAGCTGGCCCCGCTCCGCAGCCAGATCAGCCGCTCCGCGCTCAACTGGGAGTTCGCGCTCGGCCAGTACGGCGACCTGGTCAAGCCCACCTTCGGCTTCCGGTCCGCCTTCGTCGCCCGCCAGAGCGGCCAGCTGCCCCGTCAGGGGACGATCCTGATCGAGCTGGCCCGGGCCCGCGAGTACCTCTCCCAGGAGGACGCGGCGATGGAGGGCCTGCGCACCGCCCTCGGCCGGCCCACCGCCGAGCAGTACCAGATCGCCCTGGACGCCCTGCACAACCAGCAGGCGCTGTTCACCGTCTACATCGCCGAGCTCGACCCGGTCGACCAGAGCGACTACATCGCGCTGCGCGGCGGTGAGGCCTGGGCGGCGCTGGCCCGGGCCGAGGCCGACTTCGTGGGCGCGGGCGGGCCGGAGCGGGTGGTCCAGGCGATCAACGGCGACTCCTGGCGGGAGACCGCCGACCGGGCGCTGGGCGACCTCGCCGCGATCAACACCCGGCTGGCGGGCGCGATCGGCGACCGCGAGCGCTCGTACGCGATCGGGCTGCTCTGGCGCGGCGGCATCGCCGGTGCGATCGGCCTGGTCGCCGTGGTGCTGTCGGTGATGATCTCCTACCGAATAGGCCGGGGCCTGGCCCGCGAGCTGATCGGCCTGCGCAACGCCGCCAACGAGCTGGCCGGCACCCGGCTGCCCTCGGTGATGCTGAGGCTGCGCCGGGGCGAGGCGGTGGACGTCGCGACCGAGGCGCCGGAGCTGCAGTTCGGCCCGGCCGAGATCGGTCAGGTCGGGCGGGCGATCAACGCCGTCCAGCGGGCCGCCGTCGAGGCGGCCGTCGAACAGGCCGACCTGCGGCGCGGGGTCTCGGCCGTCTTCGTCAACCTGGCCCGCCGCAGCCAGGTGCTGCTGCACCGCCAGCTGACCCTGCTGGACACGATGGAGCGCCGCACCGAGGACCCGGCGGAGCTGGAGGACCTCTTCAAGGTCGACCACCTCACCACCCGCATGCGCCGTCACGCCGAGGGCCTGATCATTCTGGCGGGGGGTTCCCCGGGGCGGGCCTGGCGCAAGCCGGTGCGGATGGTGGACGTGGTCCGCGCCGCCGTCGGCGAGGTGGAGGACTACGCCCGGGTGATCGTCCGGCCGTTCCCCGGCACCGGGCTGCTCGGCAGCGCGGTCGCGGACGTCACCCACCTGGTCGCCGAGCTGGTCGAGAACGCCGCCGTGTACTCCCCGCCGAGCACCCAGGTGACCGTCCAGGGCGAGGTGGTGGCGCACGGCTTCGCGTTGGAGATCGACGACCGGGGGCTCGGGCTGAGCGAGCAGGCGCTCGCCGAGATCAACGAACGCCTCGCGGTGGAGCAGGAGTTCGACCTCGCGGACACCGACCGTCTGGGCCTGTTCGTGGTCAGCCGGCTGGCCCGGCGGCACGGCATCCGGGTCCACCTGCGGCCGTCGCCGTACGGGGGGACGACCGCGGTGGTGCTGATCCCGCGCGAGCTGCTGGCGGACGCGTCGGACGGGCCGGCGGCGGCCGCCGGGACGGCGCCCGGTCGGCGTGCGGTGCCGGCCCGGCACGGCGAGCGCGACCTGGTCGTGGTGCCCGCGCCGGGCGGCGCGGGCGGCGGGGGCGGGGCCGCTGCGAGCGGCGCGGCCGACGGCGGGGCCGGAGTGGAGGGCCGCCGGGCCGGTGGGACCGCGCCCGACCAGGGCGGACGGCACCGGGGGAGCGGCGGCCCGCGTCCGTCGGCACCCGAAACGGCCCGTACCCCGGGCGGTCTGCCGCGCCGGGCCCGGAACAGGAGCGGGCCCACGCTGGTGACGGCGTCGCCCGACGAGGCCGGCCGGGGCTCCGGCCGCCACCGCCGGGAGGGCCTGGCCGCGCCGGAGGGCGCCGAGGCCGGTCCGCAGGACGTCGGCGCCCGCCGTCCGGACGGCGCTGCCGCCGGCACCGCGGGCCGTACGCCGGTCGAGCAGCCGCAGTCGGCCGCGCGGACCGCCGCGCCGCGGACTGCCGAGCCGCAGCCGGCCGCGCAGGTGTCGGCCGGGCCCGGCCCGCTGCCGCGCCGCGTCCGGCAGGCCAGCCTCGCCCCCCAGCTCCGGGAGCGCGCCGTCCAGGAGCCCGCGCGGACCGCCGCCGAGACCCTCCGGGAACGCTCGCCCGAGGAGGCGCGGGCGACGTTCGCCTCCTTCCAGCGCGGCTTCACCCGGGGGCGCGGATCCGCCGCCGCGGCGCCGGTCCCGCCCGCCCGGCCCGCCGCCGTGCCCGGCTGGCAGCCGTCGGACCCGACCCGTCGCGCGATCACCCCGGCACCGGCTCCCGCGGCCCTGCCCGCCCCGCCGCCCGGCGACCGGGCCCCGCTAGCGCGCCGGGTGCCGGGCGGGCCGCTCGCCCCGCGCGCCGCACAGACACCACCCTCAACACCCGCAGTACAGGCACCACCCGCACCACCCGCTCCAGCGGAAGGAAGAGATTCATGACCACTTCGACGCAGTCGTCCGGGGACCTCAACTGGCTTCTCGACGATCTCGTGGGGCGCGTCGCGGCCCTGCGGCACGCGGTGATCCTGTCCAGCGACGGACTGGCCACCGGGGCCTCCCGCGACCTCGACCGCGAGGACGCCGAGCACCTGGCCGCCGTCGCGGCCGGCTTCCACAGCCTGGCCAAGGGCGCCGGCGGGCACTTCAAGGTCGGCGGCGTCCGCCAGACCATGGTCGAGCTGGACGAGGCCTTCCTCTTCATCACCGCGGCCGGCGACGGCAGCTGCCTGGCGGTGCTGAGCGAGGCCGAGGCCGACATCGGCCAGATCGCGTACGAGATGGCCCTGCTGGTCAAGCGGGTCGGCGAGCACATGGCCGCCGAGCCGCGCACCGAAGTCGCCCCGCCGGGGAGATGAGCGGCTCGATGGCGGAGGAGGAGTCGGAGCTGGAACAGGAGGACCCGGTCGGGGACGAGTCCGAGGTCGACCTGTTCCAGCCGCGCACCCCGGTCGACGACCGGTGGTTCGACGACGACGCCGGCCCGGTGGTGCGGCTGTACTCGATGACCCGGGGTCGCACCCGTCCGGTCGAGGACGGCCTGTTCGACCTGATCTCACTGATCACCGCCGCCGAACCCGCGCCGCAGGCCGGGGCCGTGCCCGCGCTCGTGCTCGACCCGGAGCACCAGACCATCCTGGCCTGGTGCCGCCGTGAGCCGCTGTCCGTCGCCGAGCTCGGCTCCTACACCGACCTGCCGGTCAGTGTGGTCCGCGTGCTGCTCGGCGATCTGTACGACGCCGAGCTGATCAGCGTCACCCGACCCGTTCCGCTCGCCGAGCTGCCGGACGAGCGCCTGCTGCGAGACGTGATCAATGGACTCCGTGCGCTCTGACCACCACGAGAACGCCGCCGCCGGTGCCACGGCCAACGACCCGCGCTGGCGCGGTGGTCCGGCGGCCGCGGTGAAGATCCTGGTCGCGGGCGGCTTCGGCGCGGGCAAGACCACGCTGGTCGGCGCGGTCAGCGAGATCCGCCCGCTGCGCACCGAGGAGGAGCTGAGCGAACTCGGCCGCCCGGTGGACGACACGGCGGGGGTGGAGGCCAAACGGACCACCACCGTGGCGATGGACTTCGGCCGGATCGACCTGCGTGCCGGGCTCGCGCTCTACCTGTTCGGCACCCCGGGTCAGGACCGGTTCTGGTTCGTCTGGGACGAGCTGGCGCGTGGCGCGCTCGGTGCGGTGGTGCTCGCCGACACCCGCCGACTGGCGGACTGCTTCCCCTCGGTGGACTTCTTCGAGCAGCGCGGCATCCCCTTCGTGGTGGCCGTGAACTGCTTCGACGGCACCGAGCTGTTCGCCACGGAGGAGGTCCGGGACGCACTCGACCTGGACCCGGGGATTCCGGTGCTGCTCTGTGACGCCCGCCGGCGCGAGGACGGCAAGGACGTCCTGGTCGCCCTGGTCGAGCACGCCGGCGCGCGGCGCCGGGGCACCCCGGCACGGGCCTGACCGGCGCGGCTTCGGCAACCGACGTCTCATTCGGGCGTCCGCATGCCGGACGACCGGCGGACGGAAGGTTGCCTTGAGCCGGTCCGGCGTGGAAGGCTCTGTCGACGAAGGCCGCCCGGCCCTGCCGTCGGGATGCCTCGGAGCACACCGGAACGCCGCAGGAACCGCCGCGGCGCACCACCGGGCGCGGCTGCGCGCAGCCGTGTTCAGGGACCAGGGGGAGGGCAGTACCGTGACCGTCGACCATCGCCGCGCCGCCGCCGCGCCCGCCCCGGTCACGCCGGCCCTGACGGTCCGCCGGTACATCGACCAGGCGCTGATCTGCAGCGCCTGCTGTCGGTGACGGATCGGCCCGTCCCCCAGTAGTCCGACGGATCTCCCGGCCCGACCGGCCTCCCATGGCTGTCGGCGCCAAGTCCTGACGATCCGCCACCTCGTCGACCCGGTCGCACCGGACGCCCTGTCCGGCGTGTTCCCGTTGCCCGGACCCGCTTCGCGGAGAGCACCAGTGAACCTCGCCTGCCCCACCTCCACCCCCGCTGCCGCCGAGTCCGTCGGCGTGCCGGGAGCGCCGCACCGAGCGCGGTGCAACGGTCCGTTCACATGGTTCAATAGGCGCATGAGCAACGTCGTGGACAGCAGCCGAGGTCACCTCGACCTCGAGCCGTTCTGGCCGTCCCGGCAGCCGCACCTGTTCGACCAGACGTGTCCGGGTTCGCCCAGCGCGTCCCGGCTCTCCGCCCGCTGACCTCGGTTCAGCCTCCGGCAGTACGCCCGGTCGACGCGCAGACGACTCCACCCCGTCCGTCACGCGCGAAATGAGCGGCACCATGTCTTCTTCCTCCACGGCCACCCTTCCCCTGCCCGCCGCGACCCCGCACCTGCGCGCGGTCCGCTCCGTCCCCTCGAACGCCGAACGATGGCACGGCGCGACGATCCCTCAGCACTCCGCCGCCCCGCAGCACCCGGGCGCCGGCCAGGCCCCGTCGCACTTCCTGACGCACGCCCCGACGCCGGCCCCGGCGCCGCAGACCGGCCAGGTCGTACAGCCGCCGCAGGCGCTGCTCGCGGCACTGCCGGAGGGGGCCACCGTCGTGGCCGCGCTCCCGCAGGGCTCGCTGCCGCAGGCCCTGCTCGCCCAGTACGGCGCGCAGTTCGGCGGTGCGGCCGGCCACCCGATGGTCGGCTACCTGGTGCTCGTGCCCGCCGAGGGCGGCGCGCCGTTCGGTGGGGCCGTTCCCGCGGCTCCCGTCCAGAACGGCCCGGCCGCGGCCGCGCAGGTGCACGCCGCCCAGAGTCAGGGCCGGGCCCAGGACCGGTTCCAGGGCCGTTCCGAGGCGCAGGTGGCGGCGCCGGCCGTCGTCCGTCCGGTCCGGCCCGCCGGTCACGGCATCGCCGTCGACGTCGAGCGCCGCAACGCCTACGTCGACGGGCGACTGCTCGACCTCACCTACCTGGAGTTCGAGCTGCTGGCGCACCTGACCGAGCACCCGCAGCGCGTGCACACCCGTGACCACCTGGTCTCCGCCGTCTGGGGCTACGGCCACGTCGGTGACGGCCGCACGGTGGACGTGCACGTGGCGCGCCTGCGCCGCAAGCTCGGCGCGGCCTACCGGGACAGCATCGTGACGGTCCGCCGGGTGGGCTACAAGTACACCCCGGTGGCGTGATCCGCCGGTGAGTCCCGCGGTGCGGGCCGGGCGTTCTTTCGAACGCCCGGCCCGCACACGCGTATTGACGCTTCGTCAGGCCCGCTGGTCGGGCGGCAGCAGCAGGACGGCGAGTGCGGCCGCGCAGGTCCGCGCGTGCCCGAGGAACCAGTCCAGACGGTCGTCGGTCAGATGCGCCGGCGTCGAGCGGACGGCCAGGGCGAACCGGGCCTGTTCGGCACCGTCCAGGACCGGGACGGCCACCGTGCGGACCCCGGCGGCCGACTCGCCGTCGTTGAGCGCGTAGCCGGCGGCCCGTACCTTCGCCAACTCCGCGGCCAGCCGCTCAGGTTCGGTGATGGTCCGGTCGGTGAACGGCAGCATCGGGCCGATCGACACCGGCTGCGACTCGCCGGTGCGCGGCCAGCCCAGCAGGACCTTGCCCAGGGCCGTCGAGTGCAGCGGCCGGCGCAGCCCGAGCCCGCTGTCCGGGCGGACGGAGGCGCCGACCAGGATGACCGCGTGCGGGCCGCTGCGGATCGCGAGGTCCGCGGTGGCGCCGGTGCGTTTGGCGAGCAGGTCGAGTTCGGGCGCGGCCAGGTGCAGCCCCCGCTGGTGGAAGCTGAGTTGGCCGAGTTCGGCGACGGCGGGGCCGAGCCGGTACCGGGCGGTCTGCTCGTCCTGCTCCAGGAAGCCGGCGCTGACCAGGGTGCGGGCCAGGCGGTGCGCGGTGGAGACCGAGAGGTCCATCCGGCGGGCCAGGTCCGAGGCGCTCAGGTCGGGGCCGTTGTCGTGGAAGCAGTGCAGGAGCCCGAGGGCCCGCTGGACGGCCTGCGCACCGGCCGGCGGGCTCTGGACGGCGGTGGCGGCCTCGGCCATGACACCTCGCGTTCGGTCCGGCGCCCCGGCGGGTCCACCGGAGTCGGTTCCAGACTATGGCAGCGGGTGCTGCCGGATTGTGTCGGTGGCATTGCAATGGGATGGCATTGATGAACAAGTGATCCCACCATGTGGCAAAAGCTTGCTTCGCGCTCCCCTGCCGTGGAACGCTCGGCACATCGCACCGGACGGCCCCGTCCGGCGCCCGAGTTGACCACCGCACCACCCGACCGGCAGGAAGGAGCAGCGCCGTGACGACCCACCGGTGCCCCGCCCCCTGCGCCTGTTGTCGCTGACCCGTCGAGGCCCCCGCGCCCGCCGGAACGCCGCACCTCTCCACACGTCCCCGCAGTTCCCGGCATCGCCCCGCACCGTCGCGGGCCGACCGGACGGCTGCGCCGCAGCCCACGCCCCCTGACGAACCCACGCCCGGTGCCGCGCTCCGCCGCGCCCGCGCACACCCAGCCGCAGAGGACCAGCCACCGTGCCCAGCCACACCCGCTCCGCCGCCGTCGACGCGGCACCCGACGCCCCGGACACCCTCTGGTTCACCCGCTGCCCCGTCCCCACCGCCACCGGCATCGCCGCCGACCAGGGCCGTTTCGCCCGGGAGTTCGCCGCCGACGGCATCACCGTCCGCTCGCTCCAGGACGCCCCGTCGGAGGTGGCCGCCGACCACCACTACACCCACGCCCTCACCGGCCTGTTCCGCGAGGGCGGCAACGTGCCGGCGCTCTGGGCCCGTTCGCGCGGCGAGCGGACCCGGCTGATCGGCCTCACCTGGATCGAGGAGCGTCAGGTCGTCCTGGTCCGGGCCGGCAGCGGCATCACCTCGGCGGCGCAGCTGCGCGGCCTGCGACTGGCCGTCCCACGCCATGGGATCGGCATCGACTTCTGGCGGGCGATGGCCCTGGCCGGTCTGCACGGAGCCCTCGCCCCGGCCGGACTCACCCTGGACGACGCCGAGTTGGCCGACGTCCCGGCCGCCCCGGGGGGTGGGCAGTGGGCCGCCGAACTGGCCGCGCTGCGCGAGGGCGCGGTGGACGCGGTCTACGTCAAGGGAGCGCTGGCCGTCGAGGCGGCCCGCCGGTTCGGCGCCGAGGTCGCGATCGAGCTGGACACCGCGCCGGACCGCCGCACCCGGGTCAACAACGGCACGCCGCGCCCGGTCACCGTCCACCAGCGGCTGCTGGACGACCACCCCGACCTGGTCGTCCGCTTCCTGGCCGTGCTGCTGGAGGCCGCCGACTGGGCCGCCGGGAATCCCGCCGAGGTGGCCCGGATCCTGCGGGCCGAGACCGGCGCCGGTGCCGAGGGCGTTGCCGGGGCGTACGCGGCGGGCAGCCACCGCACCCTGCACCTCGACCTCTCCGAGGAGCGGCTCGGCCTGCTGGAGCAGCAGGAGCGGTTCCTGCACCGCCACGGCTTCCTCGCCGCCCCCGTCGACGTCCGGGCCTGGGCGGATCCCGAGCCGCTGCGCGCCGCCCGCGCCCTGCTCGCCGACCGCCGCCGCGCGGCCGGGCCGGCCTGACGCCGCCGCCCCGACCCGTTGTTCCTCCGCCGCCCCGACCACCTGCCGATCCCCCCAGGAGTTCGACCGTGAAGACCCCTCGTCCCGCCCTCGCCGCCACCGCGTTGCTCGCCACCACCGTCCTGGCCGCCTGCGGCTCGTCCGCCGGCGGGGCCGGGGCCTCCGCCGACGGGGGAGGCAAGGCCGAGGTGGTGCTGCGTCTGCCCGACCCGGGCAACACCGGCTTCCTCGCCCTGGGCAAGAAGGACGGTTCGCTGGACAGGGCCCTCGCCACCGTGCACGCCAAGGTCGCCTGGACGGGCAGCGCAGGCCCGTTCGCGCCCGCCGCCCAGGCGCTCTCCGCCGACCAGCTCGACGTCGCCCTGGGGTCGATCACCTCGGCCGTCGCCGCGCTGGCCCAGAAGCCCGGCTTCAAGCTGTTCGCGCAGACGGCGCCGGACGCCGTGGGCGAGGGCATCCTGGTGAAGAACGACTCGCCCGTGAAGACCGTCCAGGACCTGGTCGGCCGGAAGGTCGCGGTGAGCCAGGGCGGCACCAGCGAGTACCTGCTGCTCAAGGCACTGGAGAAGAACGGTGTCCCGGCCGACAAGGTCGAACGCGTCTACCTGCGCGCCGACCAGACCTCGGGCGTCTTCAACTCCGGTCAGGTGGACGCCTGGGCGACGTGGAACACCTTCTCCACCCCGTCGATCGCCAACTCGGGCGCGCACTTCCTGGTCAACGGCAAGGAGGTCGGCTCCGACAACTACGCGGTCTGGGCGGTGCGCAACGGCTTCGCCGAGAAGCACCCCGAGGTGGTCAAGGCCTTCTACGGCTACCTGCACGAGGGCGGCCTGAAGGAGAAGGCCGACCCGGCCGCCTACCTCAACGTGTTCACCGACTCCGGTCCGACCGCCGTCACGCCGGCGGAGAAGGAGATCGCGATCGCCGTCACCCGGCAGGGCGCCACCGCCGACGTCATCTCCGAGGCCGACACCGCCCGCTTCGGCACGGTGGCCCGGTTCTTCGCCGACCAGAAGGTCACCAAGCAGCTGGTCGACGTCAAGCCGTACCTGATCGACATCACCACCCTCGCGGACAGTGCCAAGTGAGCACCGTGACCAACGCTCCCGCCGCCGCGACGGGCAGGCGCTCCGCGGCGCCCGACACGCCCGCCACCACGGCCGACGACGGTACCGCGGCCGCGCTCGAAGCCGGCCTGGTCGCCCCGCGGACCCGGCTGCCCGCACCCCGCCCGCGCGCGGTCGCGGTGATCCTGCGCACGATCGGCCCGCTCGCCCTGCTCGGCGGCTGGGCGCTGGCCTCCGCCACCGGCGCGCTCACCCAGGACGTGCTCGCCTCGCCCGCCCAGGTGGCCGACGCGGTCGGCGAGCTCTGGGGCAACGGCCAGCTGGCCGACGCGCTCACCGTCTCGCTCACCCGGGCCGGCCTCGGCCTCCTCTTCGGGGCCGGCGTCGGGCTGGTGCTCGGTGTCGTCACCGGGTTCTTCCGGCTGGGCGAGGAGTTGCTGGACTCCGCGGTGCAGGTCCTGCGCACGGTGCCGTTCCTCGCCCTGGTGCCGCTCTTCATGGTCTGGTTCGGCATCACCGAGACGGCGAAGATCGCCCTGATCGGCGTCGCGACCAGCTTCCCGATGTACGTCTCCACCTCCGGGGGCGTGCGCAACACCGACCGCAAGCTGATCGAGGCGATGCGCAGCTTCGGCCTCGGCCGCTGGGCGATCGTCCGGACCGTCGTGCTGCCCGGCGCGCTGCCCTCGCTGCTCTCCGGGCTGCGGCTGTCCATGACGCTCAGCGTGATCGCGCTGATCGCCGCCGAGGAGATCAACTCCACCGAGGGCATCGGCTATCTGATGGCCCAGGCACAGAACTTCTCGCGCACCGACATCCTCGCCGTCTGCATCCTGATCTACGGGTTGCTCGGCCTCACCGCGGACGGCGTCGTCCGCCTCCTGGAGCGCTTCCTGATGCCCTGGCGCAAGGCCACCCAAGGAGCGGGCCGATGAGCACCCCGACCACCATCGCCCCTGAGGCCCCCGCCGGGGCCGACCCCGCCACCCCCGCCGTCCACCTGCGCGGCCTGCGCCGGGTCTTCGGCACCCGGGCCGTCCTCGACGGCGTCGATCTCTCCATCGCCCGCGGCGAGTTCGTCGCCCTGCTGGGCGCCAGCGGCACCGGCAAGACCACCCTGCTGCGGATCCTCGGCGCCCTGGACAAGGCCGACGCGGGCACGGTGCTCGTCCCGCCGGTCCGCACCGTGGTCTTCCAGGAGCCGCGGCTGGTCCCGTCCAAGCGGGTGCTCGCCAACGTCACCGTCGGCCTGCCGCGTGGCGCCGCGACCCGGGAGACCGCACTGCGGGCGCTCGCCGAGGTCGGGCTGGAGAAGCACGCCGACGCCTGGCCGGCCACCCTCTCCGGCGGCGAGGCGCAGCGGGCGGCACTCGCCCGGGCTCTCGTCCGGGAGCCCCAGCTCCTCCTCCTGGACGAGCCGTTCGCCGCGCTGGACGCACTCACCCGACTGCGCATGCAGGACCTGGTCGGCGACCTCGTGCGCCGCCACCGCCCGGCCGTCCTGCTGGTCACCCACGACGTGGAGGAGGCCGTCCGGCTCGCCGACCGCGTCGCCGTCCTGCGCGACGGCAGGCTCGTCCGCGACGAACGGGTCGCCGTCGACCGCCCCCGGGACCCGGCCGACCCGGCCTTCGCCGAGCTGCGCCGCCGCCTGCTCGCCGACCTCGGTGTCCACTGACCCCGCTGCCCGCCGCCCCCGTCTGCCCCCACCGCCCGCCCAGCCCCCGCAAGCCCAACGGAGATCCCCATGGCCATCACCCTCGGCGTCCACGCCAGCAACCCCTCGCTCTACTACCTCTCCCGCCTGACCTACCTGGACGAGGAGCTGGCCCCGCTCGGTGAGACCGGCGCCTTCCACCACTACGCCGACGGCACCCGGACGGGCGCCCTGCTCGCCGACGGCACGATCGACTTCGGCGGCACCGGCTCCACCCCGCCGGTCACCGCCCAGGCCGCCGGGCACGACCTGGTGTACGCGGCGGTCTCCGCGCCCCGCCCCGACCACGGCGCGCTGCTGGTGCTCGCCGACGGGCCGGTGGCCTCCGTCGCCGATCTCAAGGGCGGCACCGTCGTGCTGGGCGTCGGGTCCTGGCAGACCCACCTGCTGGCCAAGGCGCTGCACGCCGAGGGCCTCTCCTACGCGAGCGACGTCACCCCGGTCCGCCCGGCCGTCGACGAGGACCAGGCGCAGCGGCTGCGCGACGGCGAGATCCTCGGCTGGATCGCCCAGGGCGCCGAACTGGCGGCCGCCCGCCGGAGCGGGCGGTTCCGCGAGCTGATCCGCACCGGTGACGTCATCACCGACCGCTCGGTGTTCTTCACCCGCCGGGACTTCGCCACCGAGCGGCCCGAGGCGGTCGCCGCGATCAGCGCCGCGCTGCGCCGGGCGGACGCCTGGGTGGCCGCCAACCCGGCCGAGGCGGCCGCGATCGCCGCCGCCGACCTGGGCGGCGCCGTCGAGGACTGGCAGCAGGCGCTGGCCGCCCTGCCGTGGCGACTGGAGCCCGCCACCGCGGAGTTCGTCGCCGAGCAGCAGGAGGCCGCGGACATCTTCCACGGCGTCGGTTTCATCGACCGCGCGCTGACCGTGGCCGACGCCCATCTGCCCGCGCTGGAGGCCCCGGTGGCCGCCGCACTCGCCAAGGCGGTCTGACCCGATGGCCTCCGAAGTCCTCTGGTACATCATCCCGCGCGAGGGCCACTACCCCTGGGAGCCCGCCGGCCGACGCCCGGTCGACCTCCGCTACCTCCAGCAACTCGCGGGCAGCGTGGAGCGGTTGGGCTACACCGGCGCCCTGCTGGCGACCGACCTCTACGACGTGTGGGACCTCGGCAACGCGCTGGCCGCCGCCACCACCCCGGCGTTCAAGCCCCTGCTGGCCGTCCACCCCGGTCTCATCTCGCCCACCCTGCTGGCGAAGATGGCCCTCAGCTTCGACCACCTGCACGGCGGCCGGCTGCGGTTCAACGTGGTGAACGGCTCCACGGCGCAGCTGCGCGAGTACGGCCTGGACGTCGAGCACGACGACCGGTACCGGCTCAGCGCCGAGTACTGGTCGATCGTCAGGCGGCTCACCTCGGGTGAAGTCTTCGACCACAAGGGCGAGTTCTACGACCTGAAGAACGCCGGCGCGAGTCTGCGCGAACTCACCCCCGTCCAGCCGGGCGGCATCCCGCTCTGGTTCGGCGGCAGTTCGGCGGCCGGCATCGAGATGGCCGCCGAGCACGTGGACGTCTACCTCACCTGGGGTGAACCGCCGAACCAGCTCAAGGAGAAGCTGGACCTGGTCCGCGAGCGCGCCGCCGCCCACGGGCGCACCCTACGGATCGGCCTGCGGCTGCACCTGATCGTCCGCGACACCGAGGACGAGGCCTGGGCCGCCGCGGACCGGCTGCTCGACGTCACCGGTGAGGCCACCTACGCCCGCCAGCTCGGCGGGGCCGCCGGCGAGGACGGCGTCGGCTGGCAGCGCCAGTTCCGCCAGCACGGCGGCAAAGTGCCGGCGCGCGCGCGGGAGTTGGAGAGCTATCCGAACCTCTGGCCCGGGATGAGCCTGTTCCGCCCCGGCCCCGGCACGGCGGTGGTCGGCTCGACCGCCCAGGTCGTCGAGCGCCTCCAGGAGTTCGAGTCGCTCGGTGTGGACACCTTCATCCTCTCCGGCAACCCGCTGCTCGAAGAGGCCCACCGGGTCGCCGAGACGGTGCTACCCGCGCTCGGCGTCGGCCGCCGCTAGCGGGTGGGGGAAGGTCCCCGGCAGGAAGGGGAACGGCACGGGCGAGGTCAGCGCCAGCTGCCGGGCGAAGCGCGCCAGGGCGCGCAGGAGGATCGTCCGCACGGGGACTCCCGGGTCTCGAAGGACGTGTGCGGACGGTACAACGCCCGAAGCCCCGGCAGGTCACGCGGTACGGCCCGAGAAGGCTCGGGACGCACCGTGCGAGCTGCCGGGGCGGGGCGGTTCAGCGGCTGAGCGCGTCGATCTCCGCCAGCTCCTCGGCGGTCAGCGGGCCGCCGTTCAGCGCGTCGATGTTCTGGTCGAGCTGGGCAACGCTGCTCGCGCCGATGATCACCGAAACCACCCGGTCGTCGCGCAGCACCCAGGACAGGGCCAGCTGGGCGAGGGTCTGCCCGCGCCGCTCCGCCACCTTGGCGAGCGAGCGCAGCTGCTCCAGCTTCGGACCGGTCAGCGCCTCCTCCTTCAGGAACCGCCCGACCGACATCCGCGACCCGGCCGGCACGTCACCGGACAGGTAGCGGTCCGTCAGCAGCCCCTGGGCGAGCGGGGAGTAGGCGATCAGGCTGGTCCGGGTGTCGCCCACCGCGTCCAGCACCCCCTCCTCCACGGAGCGGTTGAGGATCGAGTAGGCGGACTGGTTCAGCAGCACCGGGGTGCCCAGCTCGCGCAGGATCGCCACGGCCTCCCGGTGCTGCTCCGCCGGGTAGTTGGAGATCCCCGCGTACAGGGCCTTCCCCGAGCGCACCGCCGCGTCCAGCGCGCCCATCGTCTCCTCCAGCGGAGTGTCCGGGTCGTAGCGGTGCGAGTAGAAGACGTCCACGTAGTCCAGGCCCATCCGGCCCAGCGACTGGTCCAGGCTGGCCAGCAGGTACTTGCGGCTGCCGCCGTTGCCGTACGGGCCGGGCCACATGTCCCAGCCCGCCTTGCTCGCGATGAACAGCTCGTCCCGGTACGGGCGGAAGTCCTGCGCGAAGAGGTAGCCGAAGTTGCGCTCGGCGCTGCCGTACGGCGGGCCGTAGTTGTTCGCCAGGTCGAAGTGGGTGATGCCCCGGTCGAAGGCGCGGCGCAGCACCGCCCGCTGCACCTCCAGCGGTTGGGCGTCACCGAAGTTGTGCCACAGGCCGAGCGAGACGGCGGGCAGCTGGACGCCACTGCGGCCGGCCCGGCGGAAGGTCATCGAGGCGTAGCGGTCATCCGCGGCGAGGTACGTCATGCCGGACATCCTGCCAGGACCGCGGCCCCGATCAAGCTCTTGCCCCGCCCCTGACCGCTGCATAAGCTCGCGGTGGATCGTGTGTGTGCGAGGCGAAGGGGAGCCGACATGACCATCCGCGCCGCCCTCCTGCGCTGTTGTCGCCCCGCCGGCACCTCGCGCTGACACCGCCTTCGCGCCGGCCGCGGGCGTTCCCGCCCCACCGCCGCTCCCGTGCGAGCGCGGCCGGGCCGGTCGGGACGCGCGGTACCCGTCCGCGCGTGTGAGAGCGCCCGGCCGCGGCGGCGCGCGCCGGAATCCGCCGGCCGCGTCCGGACTCCCCGGGTGGTCCCGCGCCGTCCCGCGGCTGCCTGCCGATCCCCGCGGCTTTCTGTCGATCCTCGTTGATTCCCGTTGATTCCCGCCGCCGGCGCACCTCGCCGAGCGAGCACCGAACGCCCCACAAGGAGACCGCCATGCGGTTCACCGTCTCGTCCCTCGTCTCCAACGCACCCGACCCCGTCACCGGTGTGCGGCGCACCCCGTACGAGAAGCTGCACAACGTCATCGACCAGGCCGTCACCGCCGAACGGCTCGGCTACGACGGCTACGGGGTGGGGGAGCGGCACGGCGAACCGTTCCTCTCCCCGGCGCCGCCGGTGCTGCTCGGCGCCATCGCCGCCCGCACCGCCACGATCCGGCTGTTCACCACCGTCACGGTGCTCAGCATCCTGGACCCGGTCCGGGTCGCCGAGGACTACGCGGTGCTCGACCAGCTCTCCGGCGGACGCCTCGAACTGATCATCGGCAAGGGCAACGACCCGCGCCACTTCGACCTGTTCGGGCTGCCGGAGGAGCGCCAGTGGGACGCGCTGGCCGAGAACTACGCGTTGCTGCACCGGCTCTGGCGGGAGGAGAAGGTCAGCTGGGAGGGGAGTACCCGACCGCCGCTCAGGGAGGTCACCACCTCGCCGCGCCCGTTCCAGGATCCGATCCCGGTCTGGCACGGCAGTGCGACCAGCGAACAGTCCACCGACCTCGCCGCCCGCTTCGGCGACCCGCTGTTCTCCGCCAACTCCTTCCATCCGCTGGCCAAGTACAAGGCGCTGGTCGACCACTACCGCGAGCGCTGGGAGCACTACGGCCGCGACCCGAAGGACGCCCGGGTCGGCACGAGCTTCGGCGGCCTGTTCCTCGCCCGGCGCTCGCAGGACGCCGTCGAGGGCTTCCGTCCGTACTGGGACGCGCTGTTCGCCTCGGCGGCCGGCAAGCACAACAACTCGCCGTTCGAGTCGCTGGAGGACGCGCTGGAGCGCGGCTCGGCGCTGGTCGGCAGCCCGCAGCAGGTGATCGAGAAGATCCACCGGTACCACGAGGCGTTCGGCAACGAGGTGGTCGGCATCGGCGTGGACGCGCTCACCGAGTCCGTCCAGCACGAGCAGCTGGAGCTGTTCGCCGCCGAGGTCGCCCCGGTGATCCGGCGCGAGCTGCCCTGACCGTCGACGCCGCACCGCTCAGCACCGCACCGCACTGCACCACCCTGCACCGCGCGTGACGCGCACCACCGCCGCCCGGTGGGTGCGGCGCGGCCCGTCGGGGGACGGTGATCACGCGGGGCCGCGGACCGCCGGGGGGCGGCCCACGGCCCACTCGCGTCCGCGGGCCCCGCCGACATTCTGTACCTACTGGTATGTACAGCTGTACATACCAGTAGGTACAGTGGCGGCATGGCAACCCAGGACCGCCTCATCGAGAGCACCCAGGACCTCCTCTGGGAACGCGGCTACGTCGGCACCAGCCCCAAGGCCATCCAGCAGCGCGCCGGCGTCGGCCAGGGCAGCATGTACCACCACTTCGCCGGCAAGCCCGACCTCGCCGCCGCCGCCCTGCGCCGCAGCGCCGAGCAGCTGCGCGCCGTCGCCGAGGCGGATCTGACCGCCCCCGGCACCGCCTACGAGCGGATCGCCGGCTACCTCGGCCGCGAGCGCGACGTGCTGCGCGGCTGCCGGATCGGCCGGATGGCGCAGGATCCGGACGTCGTCGCCGACCCGCAGCTGCGCGCCCCGGTCGAGGACACCTTCGAGTGGCTGCGCGGCCGGCTCGCCGAGGTGATCGCCGAGGGGCAGGCCGCGGGTGAACTCGCCCCCGCCGCCGACCCGGCCGACACCGCCGCCGCCGTGGTCGCCGTCGTCCAGGGCGGCTACGTGCTCGCCCGCGCGGCCGGGCGGGCCGAGCCCTTCGACCAGGCCGTCCGGGGCGCCCTCGGGCTGCTCGCCGCCCACCGCACCGGCTGAGAGCCGCCCGGCCCGGCCTGCCCCAGCCCCGTCCGAAGCCCCCGCGAGGAGCCCGCCGTGCACGCCATGCAGTACGAGATCACCCTCCCCGCCGACTACGACATGGGGATCATCCACCGCCGGGTCGCCGCCAAGGGCCACCTGCTCGACGACTACCCCGGCCTCGGCCTCAAGGCGTACCTGGTCCGCGAGCGCGGCCAGGACCACTCGCCCGTCAACCAGTACGCCCCGCTCTACCTCTGGCGCACCCCCGAGGGCATGAACAGCTTCCTCTGGGGCCCGGGCTTTCGGGGCCTGAGCGCCGACTTCGGCCGCCCGGTCGTCCGGCACTGGCTCGGCGCCGGTCTGCGCCGCGGCGCCGCGGCCGGGACGGCGGCCTCCGCCACCCGCCACCTCGAACGACTCCCGGAGGGCACCGACCCGGCCGAGGCCGTCGAGGCCGCGCTCGCGTCCCTGCCCGACGACCCCGCCCTGCACACGGCCGCCGTGGCCGTCGACCCCGACCGCTGGGAACTGCTGCGCGTCGCGCTCTGGAACGGTCCCGCGCCCGAGGCCGCCCCGGGCACCCGCTACCGGGTGCTGCACCTGTCCAGCCCCGAACTCGACCGGCTGCCCGCCGGCCGCCACTGGTGAAAGGACCACCACCCGTCATGATCCCCGCCGACCTCGTCCCCGCCCCGCTCGACCGCGCCGCGGGCTACGCGCTCCTCGGCGAACTCGCCGCACCGCAGACCCAGGCCGCCACCCTGCGCGGCCTGGACGAGCTGGCGCCCGGCTTCGCCGACTGGATCGTCACCAGCCTCTTCGGTGGCACCTACCAGCGGCCCGGACTGGCGCTGCGTGACCGTCAGGTGGCCAACCTGGCCGCGCTCACCGCCCTCGGCGGGGTGGAGCCCCAGCTCGCCGACCACGTCCGCAACAGTCTGCGGGTCGGGCTGAGCAGGGCGGAGATCACCGAGGTGCTGGTCCACCTCGCGCCCTACGTCGGCGTGCCCAAGGCCCTGGCCGGCCTGCGGGTGGCCAGGGCCACCTTCGCCGAGGCGGACGCCGGGTCCGCCGGGGCGGACGCGGGGAGCGGGGCCGCGTGACCGCCGCCGGCCCCGCCGGGGCGGACGCCACCGCTGCCGGCGCCCTTCCCGCGGCCCTCGGTCCTGCCGTCACCGATCCCGCCGTCACCGACTCTTCCGCCACCGCCGGGCGCAGCGTGATCCGCACCGTTCTCGGCGACCTCGACCCGGCCGAGTTCGGTGTCTGCGACGCCCACGACCACCTCTTCCTGCGCAGCCCCCGGCTGCCCGGCGAGGAGCTGGACGACCCGGTGGCCGCCGAGCGCGTGCTGCGCGACTTCGCGGCGGCCGGCGGCCGGGCACTGGTCCAGTGGACCCCGTACGGCATGGGCCGCGGCGCCTCGGCACTCGCCGGACTCTCCCGGGCGACCGGCGTCCACCTGGTCGCGGCCACCGGCCTGCACCAGGCCGTCCACTACGACCCGGAGCTGCTCGCCGGGCTCTACGACGGGCTCGCCGAGCTGTTCACCGCCGAGCTGACCACCGGACTGCGCGACGCGCCGGCCGGCGTCCGGGCCGGGCTGATCAAGGTGGCGGGCGACTACCACGGTCTCGGCGGGCACACCCGCCGGGTGCTGGCGGCCGCGGCCGAGGCGCATCACGCCACCGGCGCCCCGATCGCCGTCCACCACGAACTCGGGACCGCCGCGCCGGACGTCCTCGACCTGCTCTGCGGGCGGCACGGCGTACCGGCCCACCGGGTGATCCTCGGCCACCTCAACCGCCTGCCCGACCTGCGCCTGCACCGGCACCTCGCCGTCTCCGGCGCCTACGTGGCCCTGGACGGACCCTCCCGCGCCCACCACGCCACCGACCACCACCTCTTCGACACCGTCGGCGCGCTGGTCGAGGCCGGCCACGCCGACCGGCTCCTCCTCGGCGGCGACACCACCACCCGCACCGCCCGGCACAGCCCCGGGCCCACCCACCTGCTCACGGCCCTCGGGCCGCGCCTGGAGCGCGAGTTCGGGCCCGACCTGCGCCGGCAGGTGCTCGTCGGCAACCCCGCCGAGGTCCTGGCCGTCCCCCGAACCGCCCGCTGAGGGCTCCGGTGGCCTGCCCGCTCTCTCCCCGTGCGCGGGCCCGGCCGCCACCCGGGCTCAGCCGCCCAGGGCCCGCAGGATCGGCTGGCCCAGGGCGCCGAGCCAGCCCGCCAGCGCGGAGAGCGGTCCGAGCAGCCCGGTGCCGGCCGCGACGAGCGCACCGGCCGAGGTGAGCAGCCGGGTGATCCGGGTGAGTCGGCCCGCCACCACCTCGCGGTCCGGCTCCGGCCGGGCGACCTCCGCGTCCAGCGCGTCGAGCTCGGTCCGCACCTCGGGCGCGACCGCCGGTGGCAGCTGCGCCCGCTCGACGGCGGTGCGCAGGTCGCCGACCAGCCCGCGCACGTCCTGCCCGTCGGCCGTGAAGTGGCCCGACTGGCCGCCCCGGACGGTCTGGTCGCCGGCGATGTTGTTGACCACGCCGCCCTGCTGGTTGCCGATGTTGAAGACCATGACGGGCCTCCGGTGGGGAGTCGGTCCGTGGGTGGGGGAGCCGGCGGGGTTCAGCGGGGTGGTGGTGCCTGCAGCCGCAGGGCTTCCTCCGACTCGAAGCGGCGCCGCCGGGAGGTGGCCACGATGTGCAGGACGATTCCGACGACGATCAGCACGCTGCCGATCGCGGCCACGCCGAAGCCGATGGCTCCCACCGGCATCCCGCCGATCTCCGGCCCGAGCACATTGGGCACGGTGACGTCGGGGCGGTCGGAGCCGACCGCGTCGTTGGTCCTGGCGATGAAGTCGATGATCGCCCAGCCGTAGACCGCGCCGCCGACCACGAACAGCAGGAAACCCGTCACGACCAGGTGCCGCGCCCTGGTCCGGGTGGCGGCGATCTCGCGGAAGAAGCTCTCCCGCCGGGCCTGCACGTAGTTGTACTGGTTGCCGGCGACGTTGTTGAGGTTGCCGGCCTGCTGCTGCCCCACGTCGAAGCGGGGCTCCGCCCCGAGCGGTGGTGCCAGCGGCCGGCCGGGCGGACCGGGCGGCGGTGGGCGCCGGTCCGGTGGGGGCCGGTCCGCCGCGGGCCGGTGCGGCGGCGGGTACCGGCGCGGGGGCTCCGGCGGCGCGGGTGACACGGGCGACCCTGGTGACGCGGGCGGCACGAACGGCCCCTGCGCCTGACCCGGACGCTGCGGTCCCTGCGGCTGGGGCGGCTCCTGGGGCAGGGGCAGTGCGGCGGTCCGGGTGGCCGCCGTGGGGCCCTCCGCGCCGAGGCCGGGGACGGTGGCGGCCTCGCCCGGGTCCTCGTAGTGCACCTCGAAGGGGCCGAAGTCCAGGACGTCCCCGGCGTGCACCTCCTGCTGCCCCTGCACCGGGTGGCCGTTCAGCCGGGTGCCGTTGGTGGAGGCCAGGTCCTCGACGGTGGTGTGACCCGCGGACCGCCACACCACGGCGTGGCGCCGGCTGACGCCGGGATCGCCCACCCGTATCTGGCAGGTGGAGTCCCGGCCGACCAGCATCGGCTGGTCGGCGAGGACGAAGACCCGGCCCCGCAGCCGGTCGGGACTGTCGACGACGAGACGGGGTAAGGCCTGCTCTCGCGAAGGTGAGCTCATGGCACGGCCTCCAGCCGGGCGGGCCCGCTGAACCACCGGCGGCGGCGACACGTGCGACGTCCGTCCGCCGGCCCGGGTGCCCTCCCTTCCAGTAAAGGCCACCTCGGCGCCCGCGAACAGCCCCGCCGGGACACCGCACCCACCCGGTGCCCCGGCCCGGGGATCACATGTGGGTGCCGCCGTCGATCCGGATCTCGGTGCCGGTGACGAAGGCGCCGTCGTCCGAGGCCAGCATGGCGATCACGCCGGCCACCGTCTCCGGGCCCGCGAAGCCCTGGCCGAGCGCGGGGGAGAGCTTGGCGAGCAGGCTGAAGTCGGCGTCCGCGGGCAGGCCCGGGTTGTTGGTCATGCCGCTGTCGATGCTGCCGGGGGCGACGCAGACCGCGCGCAGGCCCTGCTTCGCGTACTCCGAGGCGATCGCGTGCGTGAACGACTGGATGCCGCCCTTGGTAGCGGCGTACGCGGCCATGTAGGGGTGGGCGAAGGTCGCGGAGGTGGAGCTGAAGTTCACCACCACGCCCCGGCCGCCGGCGAGCAGGGCCGGCAGCGCCTCGCGGGTCATCAGGAACGTGCCGGTCAGGTTGACCGCGATCAGCTTGTTCCAGAACTCCAGGCTGGTCTCGTGGGTGTGCGAGGAGCGCAGGATCCCGGCGGCGTTCACCAGGACGTCCAGCCCGCCGAGTCCGGCCACCGCCCCGGCCACGCCCGCGCGGACGGCAGTCTCGTCCGCGATGTCCACGACCGACGTGGTCAGGCGGTCGGCGGTACCGTCGCCGGCCGCCCGGTCCAGCGTGGCCTTCAGACCGTCCTCGTCGACGTCGACCGCGACGACCCGCCCGCCCTCGGCGAGGATCCGGTGCACGGTGGCCCGGCCGATGCCCGAGCCGCCGCCGGTGATCAGGACGTTCCGTCCGCTGAAGCGCTCCATGGTGGTACTCCGTTCGTTCGTGGTCTCGCGACCTCGCCTGACACGGTACGCCGAAGTGGCACAACGTGCCAATAAGTCATGACGTGCCAAGCTGGCACGATGCGCCACCCTGTCCTGACCTGCCGTCTCGGCACCCGAGGTCGCCGTGGCACGCCGCGCCGCGCCGACAGCGCCGCCCGCATCGCCCGCGTAGGTCGCCCGCCCGCGCATGTCGCGCCACTGCGGCACGACACGCCGCCGTGGCAGATCGCGCCTCCGCGGCACACCACGCCACTACGGCAGGGCACGCCACTACGGCACGTCGCGCCACGTCGCGTACCGGCCCGCGTACGCTGAGCCCCGTGATCGGACGCCCCACCCTGAACCAGCGCCGCCGCGACATCACCCGCCTGGAGATCGCCCGCACGGCCGCCGCGCTCTTCGCCGAACGCGGGGCCGAGGCGACCACGGCCGAGGAGATCGCACTCGCCTCCGGCATCTCGGTGCGCACCTTCTACCGCTACTTCTCCGTGAAGGAGGACGCCGTCGCCCCGCTGCTGGCGGCCGGCGGCCGGCGCTGGGTGCTGCTCTTCGCGGAGAGCGCGGCCGACCTGCCGGTGCGCGAGGCGCTGGAGCGTTCGGCGGTCGAGTCGCTGACGCCGACCGACACCCCCGCCGTCGAGGCCATGCACTGGACCCGCGACCTCCTCCGTGACCCCCGCCTCGACTCGGTCTGGCAGCGGGTGCACGCCGACTCGGAGGAGCGGCTGCGCGCGGTGCTCACCGCCCGCTGCCCCCGGGGTACCGACGCACTGGAGATCCGGCTCGCGGCCGCCGCCGCGACCACCGCCATCCGGGTGGCCCTGGAGGAGTGGGCCTTCTCCGACGCCCCCACCACCGGGCCGGGCTCGCCCCAGGAGCTGGGCGTCCGGTGCATGCGCGAACTGACCGCCGGCCTGCGTCTCTGGAACAGCGTCAGCTGACGCGAGCTCAGCGGCGGCCGCACCCGGAGCTCCACCCGCCACCGCGCCCCGCCCACCCCGCGCCGGCCGTCCCCGCTGGTCGGCGGGTCCGGCCGGGCCCGGTGGACCGCTAGGGTTGTCGATCGAGCCTCGGCGGTGGCTTCCGTGGTGGACGGGGGAACCGGGGTGGCCGTCCCGGTTGTCCTTACGGCGGGGGCGGGGGAGTTCGAGGCGTGGGAGCAAGCAGGACATGGGTCTGACGAGCCACAAGGTGTTGGCACTGACCGTATTGATCGCCCTCGTGGTGACGGCCGGCACGGTCTGGCTGTGGCCGAGACTGGCGAGGAAGACCTGGCAGGCGGTGCTCGGCCGGATCGGTGCGCTGCTCGCCACCCAGCTCACCGTGCTCGCCGCACTGGGCCTGGTGGCCAACAACTACTTCGCCTTCTACAGCAGCTGGGACGACCTGCTCGGCACCGGCGACAACGGCCCGGTCGTCATCCAGAACAAGGCGGACGCGTCCGGCCGCCTGCAGGTGGAGACCATCGGGCACGCGTCCGTCAAGGGCGGCGGGGCGCTGGGCCGCGACCCGAAGCAGTCCGGTGAGATCCGCGAGGTCCGGATCGACGGCGCCGCCACCCGGCTCTCCACCGAGGGGTACGTCTACCTGCCGCCGCAGTACTTCCAGCCGGAGTACGCGCAGAAGCAGTTCCCGGCGGTGATCGTGAGCACCGGCTTCCCCGGTATCGCGAAGAACCTGGTGACCCGGCTGAACTACCCGGGCGCGGCGCTCAAGCTGCTCCAGGAGGGTCGGATGCAGCCGACCGTGATGGTACTGATGCGCCCCTCGCCCGCGCTCCCGCAGGACACCGAGTGCGAGGACATCCCGGGCGGCGCGCAGTCGGAGACGTACTTCACCAAGGACGTCCCGGCCGCGATCCAGGCGACGTACCGGGTCTCCTCCGACCCGCAGGCCTGGGGCTTCATGGGCAACTCGACCGGCGGCTACTGCGCCCTCAAGCTCGCCATGCGCCACCCGGAGGTCTTCCCGACCGCCGTCTCGCTCTCCGGCTACTACCAGGCCGCCGACGACCCGACGACCGGGGACCTCTTCAAGGGCAGCCAGCAGCGTCGCAACGAGGCCGACCTGATGTGGCGGCTGAAGAACCTGCCGCAGCCCGCGGTGTCCGTGCTGCTGGCCGGCACCAGGGAGGGCGACGGCGACTACCGGCGGGACACCGAGGCGTTCGTGGCCGCCGCGCACGGCCCGATGAAGGTCTCCTACAGCATGATGAAGACCGGTGGCCACAACTTCGAGACCTGGAGCAGGCTGCTGCCGTCCTCGCTGGAGTGGCTCTCCCAGCGCCTCAGGGTGCCGGACCGCGCGGTCTGACCGGGACGGGCGCCGGGCGGCCACGGCACGGCCGGCCCGGCGGCGCTCAGGCCACGGTCCGGGCCACGGTTCAGGCCACCGGCTCCAGCGTCCCGGTGTGCAGCTCGCCGACCCGGCCGCCCTCGCCCTCGTACGTCCAGAACGCGCGCACCGTCAGCTTGCCGAGGTCCATCACATGGCTCACGGTGATGCCGCTCTGCTCGGTCCAGCTGACGAAGTACAGCTCCGGCCCGATCTCGGCGATGTGGAGCGCCACGTCCTCCCACTGGCCCGCCGACTCGCCGAGGCCCTCCCAGCGCAGCCGCTTGCCGTCCGGCGAGTAGGCGTTGCGGAAGGCCGCGCCGTTGTCGACCTGGAAGAGGTAGGTGCGGCCGGCGAAGGCGGGCAGGGGCGCGGTCATGGCGGGACTGGTCCTCGTCTCTCGTCTGTGCGGTAGGGCTGGACCCCCAACCTATCCGACCGGCCGACCTTCGCGGCGGACTTGCGGGCACCCCGCCGCGGGGCAGCACCCCGCGCCGTCCGGCCGCCGGGCGCGGCACCGGCACCGCAGGCGGCGCCGGGCCGCTCGGCGGACCCACCGCCCGGCACCGGCCCGGGCGCCCGGCGCGCGGGGCGCAGGCCCACGCCCGGCCGACCTCCCGGCCCGATCGCCCGCCCGGCCGACCCCACCGGCCACCCCGGCCGACCCCACCGCCAACTGATCAACTCCACCGGCGACTTGATCAACTCCGCCCCGCCCCACTGTGAGCTGCGCGACAACATCCCCCGGTGAGTTGTCGCCTTCCGGGCGGCCTGCCTAGCCTGCACGAGTCCGTCTTCGCGGACCCCGCCGTCGGGACGCCGAGTCCTGTCCACCCGCCGGTCGGCAGTCGAGCACCACAGTGGACGGGAGCGGGGGACCCAGGTCAGTGCCCGACCCGTGCGCTCCCGCGTACCGGCCGAGGCTAGGGGTGAAGCCGCTCCACAGGCGGCCGGGCAACCTCAGCCCGAACCCGACAGCTCACCTCGCAGGCGTCACAGAGGACACCGCCATGCAGAAGCCTGCCCGGCGCGCGACCCCGCGCCACGCCCGTCCCAACCACCGAGGCCGCAAGGCCGCCGTCGCCGCCACCGGCGCGCTCGCCATCAGCGGCGCCGGGCTCCTCGGCGTCCCGGCGCTCACCGGCGCCCAGGCGGCCACCGTGCCGACCGTCACCCAGGACAAGCTCGCCCCGGCCACCATGGTCGCGGGCAAGGCCACCACGGCCGCGCTGACCGTCCACTCCTCGGCCTGCTTCACCGCCAAGACCGTCGGCGTGGGCGTCCGCGACGCCGCCGGGCGCAACCTCGACTTCCCCGGCAACGTCTCCAACGCGCAGATCTGCCCCACCGGCCTGTCGATCACCACCGGTGCCCGCACCCTGCCCGCCGGGACGTACACCCAGTTCGGCTTCTGGCAGGACCTCGGCGGCGCCTGGCACAACCTGCCCTCGCGCCAGCTCGTGGTCTCCGGCGCCACGGCCACCCCCACCCCGACGCCGACCGCGACGGCCACTCCCAAGCCCACCCCGACGCCGTCGCCCACCGCGACCGCCGCCCCGTCGCCCCCGGCCACCGGCGCCCCGGTCGCCGGGAAGTCGCTGACCTGGTCGGACGAGTTCAACAGCCTCGCCCTCGGCTCGCGCTGGACCGCCGACAAGAGCAGCTCGTACCACTACGGCGACCACAACCCCAACGACAACAAGCTCGACTGGCTGAACAAGAACAACGTCGCCGTCTCCGGCGGCGCCGCCACCTTCACCGCCAAGCCGAGCAGCCACACCCTGGAGAACGGCAAGCAGGCCTGGGACACCGGGCTGCTCACCACCGAGTACTCCAGCGAGGGCTTCAAGGTGAAGACCGGTGACTACGTCGAGACCCGGGTCAAGCTCCCGGCCGGCACCGGCGCCTGGCCGGCGCTGTGGACGTGGAACGGCACCAGCGGCAGCCACGGCGAGATCGACACCTTCGAGTACCACTCGGACAACGCCAACCTGCTGGAGCTGACCAACCACGTCAACGCGGACCACAAGTACGTCACCGACGCGAAGGCGATCGCCCACGACCAGTGGGTCACCGTCGGCACCCAGTACGGCGCCGACTCGGTCGACTGGTACATCAACGGCGCGAAGGTCTTCTCGGACGGCAAGGGCGTCGGTGCCGGCTGGTCGGCGTACCTGATCCTCAACCTGTCCCTGAGCGCGGGCCAGTACCACCCCGCGCCGCAGGGCACGGCTCCGATCACCTTCGCCGCGGACTACGTCCGCGTCTACCGCTAGGCCCGTCCCCCCGAGGTCCCGCCGGGCGTGATCGCCCGGACCGGGCCCGGGGCGGAACGACCCGGGCCGTACCGTGCTGGGCCGTCCTGGCCCAGCACGGTAC
>NZ_JBHVWC010000066.1:0-63103 GCF_042882445.1 Kitasatospora sp. NPDC058218
GCATCGACAACGCCCTCAAGAACACCGACGGCACCCCCGCCCTCACCATCCACGCCACCACCGCCTACGGCGACATCACCGCCCGCAGCCTCTGATCCCGCAGCCTTCGAAGGAGAACCCCTCATGACCAACCTGGCCATCGTGGCGAACGGGCTGCGCAAGTCCTACGGCGACAAGACCGTCCTCGACGGCGTCGACCTGGCCGTCCCCGAAGGAACGATCTTCTCCCTGCTCGGCCCGAACGGCGCCGGCAAGACCACCGCCGTCAAGATCCTCTCGACCCTCATCACGGCCGACGGCGGACAGGCCCAGGTCGCGGGCCACACCCTCGCCGTCGACCCGCAGGCGGTCCGCGCCGCGATCGGCGTCACCGGCCAGTTCTCCGCCGTCGACGGCCTGATCACCGGCGAGGAGAACATGCTCCTCATGGCGGACCTGCACCACCTCTCCAGGCGCGAGGGCCGCCGCGTCGCCGCCGAGCTGCTGGAACGCTTCGACCTCACCGACGCCGCGAAGAAGCCCGCCTCCACCTACTCCGGCGGCATGAAGCGCCGTCTGGACATCGCCATGACCCTGGTCGGCAACCCGCGGATCATCTTCCTCGACGAGCCGACCACCGGCCTCGACCCGCGCTCCCGCCACACCATGTGGGGGATCATCCGCGAGCTCGTCGCCGACGGCGTCACCGTCTTCCTCACCACCCAGTACCTGGACGAGGCCGACGAACTCGCCGACCGGATCGCCGTACTCAACAACGGCAAGATCGCCGCCGAAGGCACCGCCGAGGAGCTCAAGCGGCTGATCCCCGGCGGACACGTCCGGCTCCGCTTCACCGACCCGGCCACCTACCGCGGCGCCGCCACCGCCCTGCCCGACGCCACCCACGACGACCAGGCACTGACCCTGCGAATCCCCAGCGACGGCAGCCAGCGCGACCTGCGCACCATCCTCGACTCGCTGGACTCCGCCGGCATCGAGGCCGACGAACTCACCGTCCACACCCCCGACCTCGACGACGTGTTCTTCGCCCTCACGGACGCCGGCACCAACGCCGGCACCGACGCCGGCACCATCCCCCACCAGACCGAGGAGACCGTCCGATGAGCACCCTCTCCCTCGCCGTGCGCGACTCCACCACGATGCTGCGCCGCAACCTCCTGCACGCCCGGCGCTACCCCTCCCTCACGCTGAACCTGCTGCTCACCCCGATCATGCTGCTGCTGCTCTTCGTCTACGTCTTCGGCGACACGATGAGCGCCGGCATCGGCGACGGCAGTGCGGGCCGCTCCGCCTACATCGCGTACCTCGTCCCGGGCCTGCTGCTGATGACCATCGGCAGCACCACGATCGGCACCGCGGTGTCCGTCTCCAACGACATGACCGAGGGCATCATCGCCCGCTTCCGCACCATGGCGATCCACCGCCCCTCGGTGCTCATCGGACACGTCGTCGGCAGCGTGCTGCAGTCGGTCGTGAGCGTGGTCCTCGTCGGCGCCGTCGGCGTGGCGATCGGCTTCCGCTCCACGGACGCCACCGCCCTGGAATGGCTGGCGGCGTTCGGACTGCTCGTGCTCTTCGCCCTGGCGCTCACCTGGATCGCGGTCGGCATGGGCCTGATCAGCCCGAACGCCGAGGCCGCCAGCAACAACGCGATGCCGCTGATCTTCCTGCCGCTGATCTCCAGCGCCTTCGTCCCGGTCCACTCCATGCCGGGCTGGTTCCAGCCGATCGCCGAGTACCAGCCCTTCACCCCCGCCATCGAGACCCTGCGGGGCCTGCTGCTCGGCACCGGCATCGGCCACAACGGCTGGCTGGCCGTCGCCTGGTGCCTGGGCCTCGCGGTGCTCGGCTACTTCTGGTCGACCTCCACGTTCAACCGCGACCCGAAGTAACCGCCGTGACCGCGCGGGCAGCGGCCCGCAACCCGCCCTGGGGCGGCGTGACTCCGACACCGTGTCGGTCCACGCCGCCCCGTCGGCGTTCCCGGCCCCCGCGGGCGAGCGCTCAGCGCACGCGACGGACCCACAGGGCGCAGAACCCGACCAGGAGGACGGTGACCGCCAGGCTCAGACCGGTCTGCGTCCAGTGCATCACCCACTCGTCGGCCGGCGGGTGGTACGTCGCGTAGGCCTGCACGACGGTGTCGTGGTGGGCCAGGCACTCGGGCGACGGGCACTGACCCGTGCCGTCCGGAAACCGGCTCATCCAGTCGCCCGGCAGCGGGATCCGCAGGCCGTCGCTGGTGAGCAGGCCGTTCCCCACCACGTCCGATTCGATCGGCGTGTTCGTCGGCAGGTGCCCGGTGGAGACCGTGCGCATCTGATCCATCGACAGCGGCCCGGCCATCTTGACGTCGGCGAACACCTCCCGCGCCGGCGCGAACAGGTACCGCCCGGCGTCCACCGCGAACCGCACCGCGAGGGTGAGGACGGCCGTGACGACGATCGAGGCCACGACCCGGCGCACCACCAGCCCGACCGCCGCCCCCAGCGCGACGGAGAGCAGGCAGAACCCGACCATCGACGGCCCCGAGGCGGTACGGCTCATCCAGGTGAACCAGTGGTAGTAGCCGGGGACGGCGAACCGCCCCTCGACCACCCCGGTCCACCAGGTGGCGACGGCCGCGAGAACGGACGACCCCAGCAGGGTGAGGAGCAGCGGCGCCCCCAGCCGGGCGGCCAGCCACCGCTGCCGCGACACGGACTGCGTCCAGGCCAGGGCGTACGTCCCGGTCTCGAACTCGCGCGCCAGCAGGGGCGCGGCGAAGAAGACGCCGAAGGCGACCGGCAGGGCCGCCAGCAGCCAGCCGGTGACCAGGACGGCGACGCCCCACCGCTCATCCAGGGCGATCGCCTGCCGGCTCAGCGTCTCGCACTCCGGGGGGAAGTAGACGACGTTGCAGCCCTGGATGTGCTCGGCCTCCACGATGCCCTGGAGCTGACCGCCCAGGATGAGCATCCAGCCGCAGAGCAGCACGAGGACGGCACCGGCGGTCAGGAGCGGGGTCCGCTCCTGGCGCAGGCCCAGCCAGACGGCGCCGCGCACGATGCGCCGCTTCGACGGCCGCGAACCCGACCGGGCGGACAGCTGGTTCACCTCCGCGACGCTCATCGGGCCGCCACCTGCCCACGTCCGGCGGTGCGCTCGCCGACTCCGGCCAGGGGCCGGTCCTGCGGGGCGGGGGTCCGTAGGTACGCCATCAGAATGTCCTCCAGGTTCGGCCGGCTGACGTCCCAGTCCGGGTCGATCTCGCCCAAGGGCTTGAGCAGCGCCGTCGCCTGACGGCCGGTGCGCCGCAGCTCGACGATCTCGTGGTGCGCCAGCGAGGCCGGCGAGGAGTCACCGGCATCGGCGGCACCGACCACCAGGCGGTGGTCGTCCAGCAGTTCCTCGACGTCGCCGGAGAGCCGGATCCGCCCGTCCCGCAGCACGGTGACGTGGTCGCAGACCCCGTCCAGCTCCGCGAGGACGTGGGAGGAGATGAGGATGGTGGTGCCGTGCTCCGCCGCCTCGGCCATCAGGATGCCGGTGAGCTCCTGGCGGGCCACCGGGTCCACGTCGGCGAGCGGCTCGTCGAGCATCAGCAGGTCGGGGCGCTTGCCCAGGACCAGCGCGAGGGCGACCCGGGTGCGCTGGCCGGCGGTGAGCGTGCCCACCCGGGCGTCCGACGGGAGGTCGCCCAGCCGCACGATCCGCTCCGCGACCTCCTGGTCCCAGCCCGGGTTGAGCTCCCGGCCGGCCCGCAGGGTCTCCGCGACGGTGAACCGCGGGTAGAGGGGCTTGTCCTGCCGCAGGTAGGCCGTGCGCCGGAGGGCACCGGGCTCCTGCGGCCCGCTTCCGAAGACCGTGACGGCGCCCTCGGTCGGCGTGAGCAGTCCGGCGGCGAGCGCCATCAGCGTGCTCTTGCCGGCGCCGTTCGGGCCGACGAGCGCGCAGACGCGGCCGGCCGGGAGCCGGAGTTCGCAGTCGCGCAGGGCCCAGCGCCGGCGGTACTTCAGGCCGAGCCCGACCACCTCCAGGGCGGGGGCGTCGTCGGTCGGTCGGTGCTGCACTGCGGGGTGGTTCACCCGGACTCCTCGGGGGCCTCGGTGCTGACGGGGTAGGCGCGGTCCAGGGCGGTGTCGACGAGCGCGGCGACGTCCTCGCGTTCCAGACCGGCCTCCCGGGCTCGGGTGATCCACGCGGTCAGGTCCGCGTGGATCGCCGAGGCCTCGACGGTCTGTGGTTTCGCCAGGGACTTCCGGACGAAGGTCCCGACGCCTCTTCGGCTCTCGACCAGGCCCTCGCGTTCGAGCTCCCGGTAGGCCTTGAGCACGGTGTTCGGGTTGATCGCCGTCGCCTCCACCACCGCGCGGGCGGTGGGGAGTTGGTCGCCGGGCTGGAGCACTCCGAGCCGGAGCGCCCGCTTCGTCTGCTCGATGATCTGCAGATACGGCGACAGCCCGCCGCGACGGTCGATGAGGTATTCGACGATGAGATCCCTCATTCCACTAGTTAACTAGTGGAATGGTGCCCCGATCATGACCTGCCGTCAACTCCGCCGATCGTGGGCCGCGGCGGCGGCCGTCGGCCTGGCGCTCGGGGCGCCCCGGGGCATCGCCCCGGCGGCGGGGGCAACCTCCACCGCTTCCGAGCCCGCCCGACCGACCGACGCCGACCCCGACCCCGGCACCGACCGCGCCGCACGGGAAGTCGGCCGGTCCGACTTCCCACTCCTGCGCAGGCGAACCTCCGGGGCGCCCCCGAGGGAAACCCCGAGGTCGGGTCCTCCTCACCACCGAGAAAGGCCGGGGTCGGGATCGCCGTCGAGGCTGAGGATTCGGGGGCCGACGCGGCGGAGCATGGAAGTACGCCCACCGGAGAGCCCGGCCCGGGCCGCCAGGAACACGGAGACCGCCATGAGCCGCCTCGCCCGCCCCCGCCACAACCGCGTCATCGCCGGCGTCTGCGCCGGGATCGCCGAGCGCTTCGGCCTGACCCCGTGGACCGTCCGGATCATCTTCCTCGCCTCCTGCCTGCTCCCCGGCCCGCAGTTCCTGATCTACCTGGCGCTCTGGCTGCTGCTCCCGCAGGAGCCGTGAGCCCTGAGGCGCAAGCCGTGAACCCTGAGCTGTGAGCCGTGAGCCCCCGAGGCGTGAACCCCGGGCCGTGAACAACGCGGCACGGATACCGGCCCGGACGCTCCTGAACGCCGAAACGGGCCGCCCGCGCCCCCGGGATCACCGGGGTGCGGGCGGCCCGTCGGCCGTGGCGGGGAGCGTCAGCCGCCGAGGCCGGGCAGCGGGAGGGCACCGGTCAGGCCGCCGAGCGGGGTGCTGCCCAGGCCCGGGACGCTCGGCACGCCGGCGCGGGGGGCGCCGTCCGCCGCCGGGGCCACGGCCTGGCCGGCGCTCGGGGCCAGGGTGCCGAGGGTGCCGGCGACCTTGTCACCGCCGGGCAGCTTGCTCGCGGTGTCGGTGACGGCGCCGGTCACGGCGGGGTTGGTCACCGCACCGGTGGGAAGGCCGAGGCCACCGGCGGCGACCGGGTCGGCGGACGCACTGCCGGCGCCGATCGCCGCGATGGCGATGCCGAGCGCGGCGGTGCCGGCGGCCTTGAGAGTGGCCTGCTTCATGTTCGTCCCCTTGGATCCTCGTCGGTGGCCGACATTCACGGCAGGGCAGCGGGTTCCGCCACCTCCGCCGGTCGGCGTTGACTGCCACACCGTAGTGATCGGATCGCACGAGGATCAAAAGCCGTTAACCCACAAGAGTGGGTAGTCAGATGAACGCCAACACCCAGGGGTGACAAGGGCGTTCATCCGACCGTCCACTGCCTCAGGAGCCGGCGCTGAACAGCCACTCCGCCTTGAGCTCGGCGTAGCCCGGCTTGATCACGTCGTTGATCATCGCCAGCCGCTCGTCGAACGGCAGGAACGCCGACTTCATCGCGTTCACGGTGAACCACTCCATGTCGCCCAGCGTGTAGCCGAACGCCTCCACCAGGTGCCCGAACTCGCGGCTCATGCTGGTGCCGCTCATCAGCCGGTTGTCGGTGTTCACCGTCACCCGGAACTTCAGCCGGCTGAGCAGCCCGATCGGGTGCTCGGCGTACGAAGTGGCCGCCGCCGTCTGGAGGTTGGAGGTCGGGCACATCTCCAGCGGGACGCGCTTGTCGCGCACGTACGCGGCCAGCCGGCCGAGCTCGACGCTGCCGTCCTCGTTCACCGTGATGTCGTCGACGATCCGCACGCCGTGGCCGAGCCGGTCGGCGCCGCAGCACTGCAGGGCCTCCCAGATCGACGGCAGGCCGAAGGCCTCGCCCGCGTGGATGGTGAAGTGGTTGTTCTCGCCCTTGAGGTAGTCGAAGGCGGCCTGGTGGCGGGTGGGGGGGTACCCCGCCTCGGCGCCGGCGATGTCGAAGCCGACCACGCCGCGGTCGCGGTGGCGGTTGGCCAGCTCGGCGATCTCGGAGGAGCGGGCCGCGTGCCGCATCGCGGTGATCAGGGTGCCGACGCGGATGCGGTGACCGGCCGTGCGGGCGTTCGCCTCGCCGAGGCGGAAGCCCTCGTTGACGGCCTCGACGACCTCGTCGAGGGTGAGGCCGGCCTCCAGGTGCTGCTCCGGGGCGTAGCGGACCTCGGCGTACACGACGCCGTCGGCGGCCAGGTCCTCGGCGCAGTCCGCGGCGACCTTGATCAGGGCCTCGCGGGTCTGCATCACGGCGCAGGTGTGCGCGAAGGTCTCCAGGTAGCGGACCAGCGAGCCGGAGTCGGCGGCCTCGCGGAACCACTCGCCGAGTTCCTTCGGGTCCGTGGTGGGCAGGCCCTCGTAGCCGACCGCGGCGGCCAGCTCGACGATGGTCTCGGGCCGCAGCCCGCCGTCGAGGTGGTCGTGCAGGAGCACCTTCGGGGCGCGGGCGATCTGCTCGGGGGTGGGGATCCGGGGGCCGGTGCCCGCGGTGGTGACAGGGATCTGGTTCTCCATTGCGGGAGTGTAGCTCCTACGCGCGTAGACAGGCCACACCCACGCGACCGGTTCGGCCAATGTGCACCGGGAATTCCCCCGAAGGGCCGAGCGGCGCGCCGCGGGCGGTGGCCGCACGGGTCACCGGCACGCCCCGGCACCGGCGCGCGCCGTCAGTCGTGCTGCAACAGCCGCCCCCGGCGCGCCAGCACGAAGTCCCGGAACGCCGCCACCGGCGGGGTCGGCGGCCGGCCCGCCGCCCAGGCCAGACCGATCGCCCGCCGGGTGCGCGGCGCCGTCACCTCCAGCTCGACCACCCCCGGCCGGGGCACCAGCGCGGGCGGCAGCAGTGCCACGCCCAGCCCGGCCGCGACCAGGCCGCGCAGGGTCTCCGCGTCCTCCCCCTCGAAGGCGATCCGCGGCGCGAAGCCGGCCTCCGCGCAGAAGCCGTCGGTGATCGCGCGCAGCCCGTACCCGCGCTCCAGCCCGACGAACGGCTCCCGGGCCACCTCCGCCAGCCGGATCCGGCGCCGCCCGGCCAGCCGGTGGTCGGCCGGCACCACCAGGTGCAGCCGCTGCTCGTCCAGCGGGCGGGCCACCAGGGCGGGGTGGTCCGGCATCGGCGAGACCAGGCAGAGGTCCAGTTCACCGGCCAGCAGCCGCTCCAGCATCGCGCCGACGTAGTCCTGCACCAGCTGGAACCGCACCTGCGTGTGCGCCGCCCGGAACCCCCGCAGCAGCGCCGGCACCGCGTCCGTCCCCATGGTGTGGAGGAACCCGAAGACCACCCGCCCGGCCGCCGGGTCCGCCTCCGCACGGGCCGCCTCCGCGCCGCGTTCGACCTCGGCCAGCGCCCGCTCCACCGAGGCCAGCAGCAGCCGGCCGGCCCTGGTCAGCCGGACGGTCCGGCCCTGACGGGCCAGCAGGTCCACCCCCAGCTCCGCCTCCAGCCGGGCCACCGCCCGGGACAGCGTCGGCTGCGGCACGCCCAGCAGCGCGGCCGCCTGCGTCATGTGCTCCAGCCGGGCGACCGCCGCGAACTGCGCCAGCCGGGGCGCCAGTTGGACGGCCGGCAAGTCCGGCCCCAACTCGGCCGGCCGATGCGGGCGATCGACGCCCTCCGTGCTGTCCACCACTCCCGTACCGCCCTCACCGCTTCGACCTCGGCTCATACCCTGAGGTATCGATTGTCCGCCAATCATGCATTGGACGCATCAGCGCGACCACCCCTAACGTCGACGCCATGCAGCCCGCCAGTACCGGGGCATCCGCGACCGTGCCGGATGCCCTCACCCAGCCGTCCCCGCTCGCCGCCGCCGACTCCCGCCACCGCCCCGGACAGCGCGCCTTCCGCCGCGCCAACCTGGCCCTGTTCGCCGCCGGCATCGCGACCTTCGTCCTCCTCTACTCCACCCAGGGCCTGCTGCCGGTCCTCTCGACCGACCTCGACCTCACCCCCGGCCAGGCCAGTTGGACGGCCTCCGCCGCCACCCTCGGCCTGGCCCTCGCCCTGCTCCCGGCCAGCGCCCTGTCCGACCGGTACGGGCGCACCGCGGTGATGACGGCCTCCGTGCTCGCCGCCTCCGCACTCGCGCTGGTCCTGCCGTTCGCCCCGGACCTCACCACCCTGGTCGTACTGCGCGTCCTCCAGGGCGCCGCCCTCGCCGGACTGCCCGCCACCGCGATGGCGTACCTCGCCGAGGAGGTCCACCCCAGCGCCCTGGCCTCCGCGATGGGCCTGTACGTGGCCGGCAACAGCATCGGCGGCATGGGCGGGCGGCTGATCTCCGGCTGGACGGCCGCCGGCTTCGGCTGGCGCTGGGGCCTGGCCGCCTCCGCCGCCCTCGCCCTGCTGGCCGCCCTCGCCTTCCGGCTGCTGATCCCGGCCGCCCGCCACTTCACGCCCACCCCGGTGGACGCCCGCGCGCTGGCCCGTACCGTCGGCCGCCACCTGGGCAACCCGCTGCTGGTCCGGCTGTACGCGCTCGGACTGCTGTTCATGGCCGTGTTCGGCGCGGTCTACAACACCGTCGGCTACCGCCTGATCGCCGCGCCGTTCCACCTGCCGGAGTCGGTGGCCGCCTCGATCTTCGTGGTCTACCTGGTCGGCACCGGCACCTCGGCCGCCGCCGGGCGCCTCTCCGGCCGCCTCGGCCGGCGCGGCGCGCTGTACGTGTCGATCGGGGTGACCGCCACGGGGCTGCTGCTGTCGCTCGCCGACTCGCTGCTCTGCGCCCTGCTCGGCCTGGTCCTGATCACCGCCGGCTTCTTCGCCGGCCACGCCACCGCGTCCTCGGCCGTCGGCCGCACCGCCACCGAGGGCCGCGCCCAGGCCTCCGCGCTCTACCTGATCGCCTACTACCTGGGCAACAGCCTCGGCGGCACGATCGGCGCCGACGCCTACCACTCCACCGGCTGGCCCGGCGCGGCCGCCGTCGGCCTCACCGCCATGGCCCTCGCCGCCGGCGTCACCCTCTACGCCACCCGCCGGGCCCTGAGCGCCCGCCGGGCCGGAAGCGGTCTGCCGGGTGGGCTCTCCGCCCGATAGGTTCCGCGCGGCAGACCCCGAGCGCCGCCGCCCCCAGGCCGAGGAGGCCGTTGCCCCGAAGCGAGCACGGCAAGGATTCCGAGAACGCCGGGGATTCCCGCGGTCCCTCGTCGACATCGCGAGGAGTCGGCCGGCCCGCGCAGGAAGTCGGCTCGGCCGACTTCCTGCGCGGGGGTGCGGTCGGCTCGGGTGCCCGGTGACCGGGTCAGCACGGCAGGACCTCCCGACCTACTTGGACTTCACCCAGTCCTGGCACCCCTGCGTCTTGAACACCTTGTCCGTGCTCTTGATCGTGACGACGCCCTGGCCGGTCAGGTTCTCGTTGGCGATGATCGACTCGAAGCCTCCGGTGGCATCCTTGCCCCGCTCCCAGTAGCAGAGGCCGCCGCGCGCCGGCCCGGCCGTCTTGTAGGTGCCGGCCTTGATGTCGTCGCCCACCAGATACGTTCCGCTCCCCGGGACGGTGTCGCCGGGGGCGGCAACAGGGGTCTCCTTGGGTGAGAGCGGGGTCTCGGCGGGCTGCGTCACGACCACCGTGGCAGTCACGGCGGGCGCCGCCGGAGCGGGCGGTGCGGCGGCGGCCGTCACGGTCCGGGTGACGGTGACCGTGGTGGTGGGTGCCGGGGCCGACGTGCGGTCGGTGTCCTTCCCCCCGGCGATGAGGGCATTGCACCCACCGACGAGGATCAGGCCGCCGAGGACCCCTCCCGCGATCTTCACACCCTTCGGCAGGCCCGGCTTCGGGGCTGCGGGCTGCTTCCACTCGGGCGGCACGGCGGAGTTCGGCGGCACCCAGGAGGGGCCGAGGGGCTGCTGCTGGTCGGGGCTGCTCATACGCGGGGAATCCTCCGGATCGTGGTGTCAAGAGGCTGGTCTACCGGCGTACTTGTGGGTATGTCGGCCGTTTGCGGAATTGTTGTCCAGCCGGCCCGGAGCCCGACGGCGGGAACGGACCGGGCGGGAGGTGTGTGGCCGCAGCCGCACCGACCCGACGCGGCGGATCCGGGCGATGACCGCCTTCTCCCGCACCGCACCCAGGCGGTCCGGACCTCGCGGCGGATACCTGACGCAGGCTGTCAGGTATCCGCCGTAGCTTTCCTCTCGTCCCGCCCGCGCGACCAGAGGAAGACGCCATGGCCACCTTCGTTCTCATCCCCGGCATGCTGCACGGCGCCTGGTGGTACCGGCCGCTCACCGAGGGGCTCCGCGCCGCCGGGCACGAGGTGTACCCGGTGACGCTGACCGGGGTCTCCGAGCGCGGGCACCTGAACAACGCGGCGGTCAACCTGGACACCCACGTCCAGGACGTGATCGGGCTGCTGGAGGCCGAGCGGCTCACCGACGTGGTGCTGGTCGGGCACAGCTACGGCGGGATGGTCCTCTCCGGGGTCGCCGACCGGGCGCCGGAGCGGATCGGGGCGCTGGTGTACGCGGACGCCTTCGTGCCCCGTGACGGCGAGTCGGCCTACCGGATCGTCAACGAGGTCTGGAAGCAGCGCTACCTGGCCGGCGCCGCCGCGGGCGGCGGCCTCGCGGTGGTCGGCTCGAACCCCGCCCTCGACCCGCGCGCCACCGTCCACCCGACGGCCAGCCTGCTCCAGCCGATCGCCCTCACCGGCGCGGCCGACGCCGTCACCCGCCGCGTCTACATCCACGCCGAGCGCTTCGAGGACAGCCCGCTCCTGGAGACCTTCGACCGCCTGCGCGACGACCCGGCGTGGACCGTGCACACCCTCCCGGTCGGCCACGACCTGATCCACGAGGCCCCGGAGGAGTTCCTGAAGATCGCGCTCACCGCGGCCTCCTGACCGCCGTCCGGGCGTCGGCGGTCGCCGATACACTCCGGACTATGAGCATCGATCCTGCTGTGTACGCCCGGTTGCGCGAGATCGCCGATCAGCTACCGCAGGTGCCGGGGATAGGGAAGATCGAGATCGCCGGCGGCGAGATCGTCATGATGATGTCGCCGGTGAAACGGCACGAGCTGGCCGTGATCCGCCTTGCCCGGCAACTGAACGCCCAACTCCCGAACACCCACCCCGGCTACATCGCTCACGGTGGCGCGGATCTGGAGGACGTCGGATTGGGGCGGCTGCGCAATCCCGACCTGATGGTGTTCCCCGAAGCCGCTCTGGATGACGAGGAACGAGCTCTACTCCCTCACGAAATCCTCCTCGTGGTGGAGATCGTGTCCAAGTCGAACCCCGAGAACGACTACCACGACAAGGTCCGCGACTACGCGGCCATGGGCATCCCGCTCTACCTGCTGGTCGATCCCCGCAAGGGCACCGGCATCGTGCACGACGAGCCCGGCTACCCGTCCCGCAAGGAGTTCGCCTTCGGTGACACGATCACCGTCGGCCCGTGGTCGATCGACACCGGCGTCCTGCGCACGTACGCCTGACCGGCCGTACGTGCGCAGGACCGGTGGTCACGCGATGCGGTCCAGCACGATCGGGTTCGGGGTGAACGCGGTGCCCGCCGGGGAGACCTCGATGCCGCCGGCCAGGGCCTCGATCGCGTACTCGTAGCGCTCGGGGGTGTCGGTGTGCAGGGTCAGCAGGGGCTGGCCGGCCACCACGGTGTCGCCGGGCTTGGCGTGCATCTCGACGCCGGCGCCCGCCTGCACCGGGTCCTCCTTGCGGGCCCGGCCGGCGCCGAGGCGCCAGGCGCAGACGCCCACCGCGTACGCGTCCAGCGTGGTGAGCACGCCGGAGGCCGGGGCCGGGATGACGTGCTGCTCGCGGGCGACGGGCAGCGGGGCGTCGACGTCGCCGCCCTGGGCGGAGATCATGCGGCGCCAGTGGTCCATCGCGGAGCCGTCGCGCAGCGCGTCGGCCGGGTCCTTGCCGTGCACGCCGGCCGCGGCGAGCATCTCGCGGGCCAGCGCGAGGGTCAGCTCGACGACGTCGGCCGGGCCGCCGCCGGCCAGCACCTCGACCGACTCGCGGACCTCCAGCGCGTTGCCGGCGGTGAGGCCGAGCGGGGTGGACATGTCGGTGAGCAGCGCGACGGTGTTGACGCCGGCCGAGGTGCCCAGGCCGACCATGGTGCGGGCCAGCTCGCGGGCGTCGTCCAGGTTCTTCATGAAGGCGCCGGAGCCGACCTTCACGTCGAGGACGAGGGCGCCGGTGCCCTCGGCGATCTTCTTGGACATGATCGAGGAGGCGATCAGCGGGATCGCCTCGACCGTGCCGGTGACGTCGCGCAGCGCGTACAGCTTCTTGTCGGCGGGGGCGAGGCCGTCGCCGGCCGCACAGATCACCGCGCCGGCGTCGTGCAGCACCTTCATCATCTCGTCGTTGGAGAGCAGGGCGCGCCAGCCGGGGATGGACTCCAGCTTGTCCAGGGTGCCGCCGGTGTGGCCGAGGCCACGGCCGGAGAGCTGCGGCACGGAGGCGCCGCAGGCGGCGACCAGCGGGGCGAGCGGCAGGGTGATCTTGTCGCCGACGCCGCCGGTGGAGTGCTTGTCGCTGGTGGGCTGCGCGAGCGAGGAGAAGTCCATCCGGACGCCGGAGCGGATCATCGCGTCGGTCCAGCGGCTGATCTCGCGCGCCTTCATGCCGTTCAGCAGGATGGCCATGGCCAGGGCGGACATCTGCTCGTCGGCGACGTCGCCGCGGGTGTAGGCGTCGATGACCCAGTCGATCTGAGCGTCGCTCAGCTCTCCGCGGTCGCGCTTGGTCCTGATGACGGAGATGGCGTCCATGGCTGCTCCAAGAGGGGTTCAAAATGCGAAGAGTGTCGCGAGCTGGCCGGATTGCGGCCCCACTCGCGACACTCTACGCGCGTAACAGAAACAAAGACTAGAGCCGCTCCGGCCCGAACGCGTCGGGGAGGACCTCGCTCATCGGCTTCACGCCGGACGGCAGCTCGACCAGCAGGTCGGGCCCGCCGTGCTCGTAGAGCAGCTGGCGACAGCGCCCGCACGGCATCAGCAGACCGCCGTCCCCGTCCACACAGGTGAACGCGGTCAGCCGGCCGCCACCGGTCGCGTACAGCGCGGAGACCAGGCCGCACTCGGCGCAGAGCGCGAGCCCGTACGAGGCGTTCTCCACGTTGCAGCCGGTGACCACCCGCCCGTCGTCCACCAGCGCGGCCGCGCCGACCCGGAAGCGGCTGTACGGGGCGTAGGCGTGGGTCATCGCCTCCCGCGCCGCCGCGCGCAGTGCCTCCCAGTCGATCGCCGCCGCCGGGGCCGTCACTTGCCCTGGCCCTTGCGGTAGATCTGGCCGTCGGCCTTCGGCGGCCGCAGCCGCTGCGAGGCCAGCGAGAGCACCACCAGGGTGATCACGTACGGCGTCGCCACGATCAGCGGACGCTGCACCTCCTCGGTGGTGGCGTACCAGGTCGCCAGGCCGCCGGCCACCACGAAGGTGATCAGCGCGGCCGGGATCTTGCGGCGGTAGAGGTTCCAGAGCGCCAGCAGGAACATCGCGATGGCGACCACCAGGATCAGCACGTGCACCGACCCCGGGTCACGCAGCTGGAGGCTGTCGGTGAAGCCGAACAGGCCGGCGCCCATGGCGAGGCCGCCCGGCATCCAGTTGCCGAAGATCATCGCCGCGAGGCCGATGAAGCCTCGGCCGTTGGTCTGGCCGTCCTTGTAGAAGTGCGCCGCGACCAGCGAGAGGTACGCGCCGCCGAGGCCCGCGAAGGCGCCGGAGGTGATGACCGCGAGGTACTTGTACTTGTAGACGTTGACGCCCAGCGACTCGGCCGCGGTCGGGTTCTCACCGCAGGAGCGCAGACGCAGGCCGAACACCGTGCGCCACAGGGCGAAGTAGCTGACCACGATCAGCGCGCCGGCCAGCAGCACGACCACCGAGATGTTGGTGACCAGGCCGCCGAGCACGCCCGCGACGTCGGAGACCAGGAACCAGTGGTGGAGCTCGATGTCCTTCAGTCCGGAGGACAGGCCCGGGATGGTGATGTACGGCAGCGGATCGGCCGGCGGGGACTGGTTCGCCCCGGCACCGACGGAGATGTAGTCCTTGTAGTAGATCCGGTTGACGTAGGCGCAGATGCCGGGGATCAGCAGGTTGACGCCGACACCGGAGACGATGTGGTCGACGCCGAAGGTCACCGTGATGACGGCGTGCAGCAGACCGCCGAGCGCGCCACCGAGCATGCCGGCCACCAGGCCGAACCAGGGGCTGACCAGGTAGCCGCCCCAGGCACCGGCGAAGGTGCCGGCGACCATCATGCCTTCGAGGCCGATGTTGACCACGCCGGCCCGCTCGGACCAGAGACCGCCCAGACCGGCCATGCCGATCGGCACGGCGGCGCTGAGCGCGGCGGTGACCTGGCCGGAGGAGGTCAGCGAGTGGTTGCCGGTGGCCATGCCCACGGCGGAGAAGAGGACCAGGGCGCCCGCGATCAGCAGCAGCACCACCGGCCAGGACAACTTGCGCTTCTTGGCGGGAGCGCCCGGCGCCTTCGCGCGGGCAGCGGTGGCCGTGCTCATGCGGACACCTCCTTCTTCTCGTTGGCGGCCGCGGCCTGGGCGGCGAGCTGGGCGCCGACCTTCTGCTGCTGGCGCTTGAGGCCGTAGCGGCGCACCAGCTCGTAGGCGACGACGACGCAGATGACGATGGTGCCCTGCATGACCGGGACGATCTCGAACGGGAAGCCGCCCTGGAGCGGCAGCTGGGAGCCCGTGGCGTCCAGGAAGGCGAACAGCACGGCGGCGAAGGCCATGCCGATCGGGCTGTTGCGGCCCAGCAGGGCGACCGAGATGCCCAGGAAGCCGAGGCCGCCCTGGAAGCTCTGGCCGAAGTTGTACGAGTTCTGCAGCAGCTCGGGCATGCCGATCAGGCCGGCCAGCGCACCGGAGACCACCATCGAGGTGACGACCATGCGCTTGACGTTCACACCGGACGCGGTGGCGGCGGTCTCCGAGCGGCCGGTGGCGCGCAGGTCGAAGCCGAAGCGGGTGCGGGTCAGGGTGAACTGGAAGGCCACGCCGACCAGGATCGCGATGAAGAGGAAGCCGTAGAGCGGGCCGCCGTCGGTGTTGATCGCGAAGAAGTGGCTGGACTCCGAGACCGGAGAGGTCTGGATGGAGTTGCTGGTGGAGCTCTTCTCCGGCGCGAAGATGCCGGGGACGAGCAGCAGACCGACGATGGCGACCGCGATGGCGTTCAGCATGATGGTCGAGATGACCTCGCTGACGCCGCGGAAGACCTTCAGCAGACCGGCGATGCTCGCGTACAGGCCACCGACCAGCATGGCGGTGATCAGCAGCAGCGGGATCTGGATGAACGACGGCAGGTCGAGCCGGCTGCCGACGAAGGCCGCGAACAGCGCCGCGACCTTGTACTGGCCCTCGACACCGATGTTGAAGAGGTTCATCCGGAAGCCGAAGGCGGCGGCCGCGGCGGCCAGGTAGTACGTGGTGGACCGGTTGAGGATGGCCACCTGGCCGTCCGACTTGGTGGCGTACGTGATCATCACGTTCCAGGCGTCGAACGGGTTCTTGCCCGAGGTCGCCAGGAGCACCGAACAGATCGCGACGGAGAGCAGCACCGCGAGCACCGGCGCTGCCAGTGCGAGCACGATCTTCTCGATGTCGAACCGCTGCGCCAGCTTGCTCTTGGCGGCGGGGGTGGGACTGGTCATGTGGCTACTCCCCCGCCTGCGGGTCGGCGGTGTCGGTGGGGGTGTCGGACGAGGGGGCGTCCCCGGTCCCGGCGGCCTCGGCCTCGGTGCCCTCCGCGCTGACCGCGTGGAACTCCTCCACGGCCTCCGCGTCGGACTCGATGTGGCCGCGGGCGGCACCGGTCATCGCGGTACCCAGGTCCTCGGCGGTGACGGTCGCCGGATCGGCGTCGGCCACCAGACGGCCGCGGTAGATCACCCGGATGGTGTCGGAGAGGCCGATCAGCTCGTCCAGGTCGGCGGAGATCAGCAGCACGGCGAGGCCGGCCCGCTGGGCCACCCGGATGTGCTCCCAGATCTGCGCCTGCGCGCCGACGTCGACGCCGCGGGTGGGGTGGGCGGCGATCAGCAGCTTGGGATCGTGGCTCATCTCGCGGCCGATGATCAGCTTCTGCTGGTTGCCGCCGGAGAGGGAGGCCGCGGTGACCTCGATCCCGGGGGTGCGGACGTCGTACTGCTCGACGATCCGCTCGGTGTCCTTGCGGGCGCCGGCCGGGTCGAGCAGCACGCCCTTGGAGTTCGGGCTCTCGGTGACGTGACCGAGGATCCGGTTCTCCCAGAGCGGGGCCTCCAGCAGCAGGCCGTGGCGGTGGCGGTCCTCGGGGATGTAGCCGATGCCGGCCTCGCGGCGGCTGCGGGTGAGCGAGCCGGAGAGGTCCTTGCCGTCCAGGGTGATGACGCCGCCGTCCAGCGGCAGCATGCCCATGATGGCCTCGACCAGCTCGGCCTGGCCGTTGCCCTCGACGCCGGCGATGCCGAGGATCTCGCCCTTGTGGATGCGCAGCGAGATGTCGTCGAGCACCACGCGCTCGATGCCCTCGGCGTCGGTCTTGGCGATCCGCAGGTCCCGGACGTCGAGCATCTCGTCGGTGGTGACGGTCGACTCGCGGCTCTCCGGGGAGGGCAGCTCGGCGCCGACCATCAGCTCGGCCAGCTGGCGCGCGGTGACGTGCGCCGGGTCGGCGTCGCCGACCGTGGTGCCGCGCCGGATGACGCTGATCGCGTCGGCCACCGACAGCACCTCGTGCAGCTTGTGCGAGATGAAGATGACGGTGACGCCCTCGGCCTTGAGCTCGCGCAGGTTGTCGAAGAGCGCCTCGACCTCCTGCGGGACGAGCACGGCGGTCGGCTCGTCGAGGATCAGGATCTTGGCGCCGCGGTAGAGCACCTTGAGGATCTCGACCCGCTGACGGTCGGCGACGCCGAGGTCCTCGACCAGCGCGTCCGGTCGCACGCCCAGGCCGTACTGGTCGGAGATCTCCTTGATCTTCGCCTTGGCCTTGGTGCCGATGCCGTGGAGCTTCTCGCCGCCGAGGACGACGTTCTCCCAGACGGTCAGGTTGTCGGCGAGCATGAAGTGCTGGTGCACCATGCCGATGCCGCGCGCGATCGCGTCGCCCGGGGTGTTGAACTCGCAGCTCTCACCGTTGATCGCGATGGTGCCCTCGTCCGGCTTCTGCATGCCGTAGAGGATCTTCATCAGCGTCGACTTGCCGGCGCCGTTCTCGCCCATGAGGGCGTGCACGGTGCCGGTGCGGACGGTGAGGTTGATGTCGTGATTGGCCACGACGCCGGGAAAGCGCTTGGTGATTCCGCGCAGTTCGACGGCCGGTGTCGCCGTCCCCGCGCTGGGGGTACCGCCCTTGCTGAGGGCGGGGTCGGATGCGGTGATGGCGATCTCCTGGTGGTCTGGAGGCGCGTCGTTGCGCTGGAGGGCCAAGAAAAAACGGTGGGGTACGGGACGGGGCCCGGGGGTACGCACTGAGCGCACCCTTCCGGGCCCCTCCCTGATGCTGCGTCAATCATTGCGCTGCCGGGCAGACGGCAGCGGCAGCGACGTCCGGGCGCGCCTTACGGAGCGGTCGGGACGGTGGTGGCGCCGCTCTTGATGGCGGTGGCCGCGTCGTTGAGCTTGCCCTGGATGTCGTCGATCTTGCCGCCGGTGGTGGCGAGCGAGACGCCGTCCGCCTTCAGGTCGAAGTTCTTCACACCGGTGAAGACACTGCCCTTCTTGGCGGAGTCGATGTAGGCGAAGACGGCCTTGTCGACGTTCTTCACCATCGAGGTGAGGATGCTGTTCTTGTACTTCGCCAGGGCCGGCTGGGCGGCCTGGTCGGAGTCGACGCCGATGGCCAGCTTGCCGGCGTTGGCGACGGCCTCGATGGCACCGTTGCCGGAGGAACCGGCGGCGGTGTAGATGACGTCCGCGCCCTTGTCGAGCTGGCCCTGCGCGGCCTCCTTGCCCTTGTCGGGCGAGTTGAAGCCGGAGAAGTCCGGGGGCGTGGTCAGGTAGGTGGTCTCGACCGCGATGCTCGGGTCGACCGACTTCACACCCGCCTTGTAACCGGCCTCGAACTTCTTGATCAGCTCGGACTGCACACCGCCGATGAAGCCGACGTGCTTGCTCTTCGACTTGTTGGCGGCGGCCACACCGGCGAGGTACGAGCCCTCCTGCTCCGAGAACGTCAGCGAGGTGACGTTGCTCGGCTGGGTGTCGGACGCCGAGTCGATGATCGCGAACTTGGTGTTCGGGTTCTCCTTGGCGACCTTCTCGACCGCGCCCTGGTAGACGAAGCCCACCGCGATGATCGGGTTGTAGCCGGCGGTGACCAGGTTCTTGAGCCGGGTCTCCTTGTCGGCCTCGGCCTCACCGGTCTTGGCGTCGGCCTCGGTGACGGCGACGCCCAGGTCGGCCTTGGCCTTGTCCAGGCCACGGGCGGCGGAGTCGTTGAACGACTGGTCGCCACGGCCGCCGATGTCGTAGGCCATACCGACCTTGAGGCCGCCCTCGGAGGAGCCGGAGGAAGCAGTGTCGTTGCTCTTTGCGCCGCAAGCGGCGAGCGAGGCGATGCCCAGGGAACCCGAGAGCACAACCGCAGCGAGCTTAGTAGAACGGCGCAAGGGAATATCTCCTTCTCACACGCACCCGTTTAGCGTGGTCGGACGCCACCGTAACGCGCGTAGAACACGGTTGGGTCACAGGCTGCCGGAGCAATCGGGTTGTTATCAAACCGTGGTCTCACGGCCTTCCCGAGGCTCCTTCCCCGTACGCGGAGGGTGGTCGGAACTGGTGCCGCCCAGTGTACGTAACCGAGCAAAGACCCCCGAAGCCGACAACTCGGGCACGACGCCTACTGGGCCCCCTCGGCCTCCAGTGCCAGCGCCGCGAACAGCTCCACGCCGATCCCGATCGCCCGCTCGTCCACGTCGAAGCGACCCTGGTGCAGATCGCGGACGGTGGTGTCACCGGGGGTGCGGACGCCGAGCCGGGCCAGCGCGCCCGGGGCGTGCTCCAGGTACCAGGAGAAGTCCTCACCGCCGAGGCTCTGCTCGGTGTCCTCCACCACCTGGCGGCCGTCCTGGCCGAACCGGGCCGTCATGGCGGCCTCCAGCAGGCTCACCGAGACCGCCTCGTTGACCACCGGCGGCACCCCGCGGTGGTAGTCGAGCGTCCACTTCGCCCGGTAGGTCTCGGCCAGCTTGGCGATCAGCTCGTGCAGCAGGTCCGGCGCCTCGCGCCAGCCCGCCGGCTCCAGGCAGCGGACGGTGCCCTCCAGCTCGGCGTGCTGCGGGATGACGTTGGGGGCCGAGCCGGAGGCGATCCGGCCCCAGACCAGGCTGACGCCCCAGCGCGGGTCCATCCGGCGCGACAGCGCGGCCGGGAGATCGGCGGCCATCCGGGCGATCGCGGTCACCAGGTCGGTGGTCAGGTGCGGGCGGGCGGTGTGGCCGCCGGGGCCGTCCAGGTGCAGCACCAGCCGGTCGCAGGCCGAGGTGATCGCCCCGGTGCGCAGCGCGATCCGGCCGGCCTCCACCTTCGGGTCGCAGTGCACCGCGAAGATCCGGCCCACGCCGTCCATCCCGCCGGCCTTGATCACGTCCAGCGCCCCGCCCGGCATGACCTCCTCGGCGGGCTGGAAGACCAGCCGGACCGGGCGGCGCAGCTCGCCGGCGGCGGCCGCCTCGGCCAGCACCAGGGCGGTGCCCAGCACCACCGAGGTGTGCACGTCGTGACCGCAGGCGTGGGCCCGGCCGGGGACGGTCGAGCGGTAGGGCACGTCCGTCTTGGCGTCGTCGATCGGCAGCGCGTCGATGTCGGCGCGGAAGGCCAGGAACTCGGCGCCGCGCGGGGCGGCGTCCGGGACGATGTCGACGATCATCCCGGTGCCGCCGGGCAGCACCCGGGGGGCCAGACCGGCCGCCGTCAGCCGGTCGCGCAGCAGGCCGGTGGTGCGGAACTCCTGGCGGCCCAGCTCCGGGTGGCGGTGCAGATCACGGCGGAAGGCGATCAGCTCTGGCTCCAACGCCGCGACCCGGTCACGCAGACCGGCGACGGGGCGGGCAGCGGTGAGCGTGATGGCCGGCTGGGCGGACTCAGGACGGTTCATCTCAACAAGGGTAGGCCTGTTGGGGGGATTTGGCCCGACTTCCGGAAAAGAAGTCCCCGTATGGGCGCATAGTGGCCGAGCAGGTGGGTATGACATCTCGTTCACTCGCCTTCCCCGGGGTGCGTGCCCTGTGCAACGACCGCCCGGGCCGGCGGTCACGGGCCACTCCGACGGCGGATCGACGGTGGATTTGACGGTGGATTGACGGGCGCTCAGAACCGCTCGGTGGGCGTGTACGTCCCCCACACCCCGCGCAGCGCGTCGCACACCTCTCCCACCGTGGCGCGGGCGGCCAGCGCCTCCCTCATCGGGTACAGCACGTTGTCCCGGCCCTCGGCCGCCCGGCGCAGGTCGCCGAGCGCGCGGCCCACCGCCGAGGAGTCGCGCCCGGCCCGCAGCGCGGCGAGCCGCTCGGCCTGCCGCGCCTCGATCGCCGGATCCACCCGCAGCGGCTCGTAGCGCTCCTCCGCGTCCAGCCGGAAGCGGTTGACGCCGACCACCGTGCGCTCGCCGGAGTCGGTCTCCTGCTGGACGCGGTAGGCGGTGCGCTCGATCTCGGCCTTCTGGTGCCCCGCCTCGATCGCCGCCACCGCCCCGCCCAACTCCTCGATCCGGTCCATCAGTTCCAGGGCCGCGGCCTCCACCCCGTCGGTCAGCGCCTCGACCGCGTACGAGCCGGCGAACGGGTCGACGGTGGCGGTGACGTCGGTCTCGTGGGCGAGCACCTGCTGGGTGCGCAGCGCCAGCCGGGCGGACTTCTCGGTGGGCAGCGCGAGCGCCTCGTCGAAGCTGTTGGTGTGCAGCGACTGGGTGCCGCCGAGCACCGCCGCCAGCGCCTGCACCGAGACCCGGACCAGGTTGACCTCGGGCTGCTGCGCGGTGAGCTGCACCCCGGCGGTCTGGGTGTGGAAGCGCAGCATCTGTGACCTGGGGTCGCGCGCGCCGAACTCCTCGCGCATCACGCGGGCCCAGATCCGCCGGGCGGCCCGGAACTTCGCCACCTCCTCCAGCAGGGTGGTGCGGGCCACGAAGAAGAAGGAGAGCCGCGGCGCGAAGTCGTCCACCGCCATGCCCGCGGCGATCGCGGTGCGCACGTACTCGATGCCGTTGGCCAGGGTGAAGGCGATCTCCTGCGCGGGGTTCGCCCCGGCCTCGGCCATGTGGTAGCCGGAGATCGAGATGGTGTTCCAGCGGGGGATCTCGGCCCGGCAGTACCGGAACACGTCCGCGACCAGCCGCAGCGAGGGCTTCGGCGGGAAGATGTAGGTGCCGCGGGCGATGTACTCCTTCAGCACGTCGTTCTGGACGGTGCCGGTCAGCCGGGCCGCCGGTACGCCCTGGGCCTCGCCGACCAGTTGGTAGAGGAGCAGCAGCAGTCCGGCCGGCGCGTTGATGGTCATCGAGGTGGAGACCTCGCCCAGCGGGATGCCGTCGAACAGGACGCCCATGTCCTCCACGCTGTCGATCGCCACGCCGACCTTGCCGACCTCGCCGGCCGCGATCCGGGCGTCCGAGTCGTAGCCCATCTGGGTGGGCAGGTCGAAGGCGACGGAGAGGCCGGTGGTGCCGTTGGCGATCAGCTGCCGGTAGCGGGCGTTGGACTCGGCGGCCGTCCCGAAGCCGGCGTACTGGCGCATCGTCCAGGGCCGGCCGGTGTACATCGACGGATAGACGCCCCGGGTGTACGGGTACTCCCCCGGGCCGCCGCCCAGGCGCTCGCGCGGATCCCAGCCGTCCAGCGTCTCGGGGCCGTACAGCGGCTCGACGGGGAAGCCCGACTCGGTGCGGCGCGGCTCGACTGCCATGGGTCCCTCCACGGGATCGGCGGGCGGGTGCACTCCCTTCGCAATGTAACGGCGCCGGGACCGGCTTGGGCGGAGCACCGGCCCTCGCGCTGCACCGGCCTTGGCGCTGCAGCGGTTCTCGCGGGGCCGCGCACTTTGCAAAGTCATCAGCCTTCGCCGACGCGCCCGCTTTCGCCGACCCACCGGCCCTCGCCGCCGCGCCCGCTTTCACGAAGGGCCGCGCACTTTGCAAAGGTCACTTCTTTGCAAAGTGCACCCGGCGCCCGACCCCGCGTGGGCGGAGCCGGCGCCATTGAGATGATCGGGTGAGCGACCGAAGTACTTCCCAGCCGACGCGTTCCTCCAGGGAGTGGCAATGACCGAGCAGAAGGTGGCCGTGGTCACCGGAGCCAGCAGTGGAATCGGCGCGGCGACCGCCCGCCGACTCGCGGCCGAGGGCTTCGAGGTGGTGCTGACCGCCCGCCGCACCGAGCGGATCGAGGAGCTCGCCAAGGAGCTCGGCGGCCGCGCCCACACCCTCGACGTCACCGACCGGGCGGCCGTGGACGCCTTCGCGGCCGAGGTCGGCCGGGTGGACGTCCTGGTCAACAACGCCGGCGGGGCGATCGGCGCGGAGTCGGTCGAGGCCGGCGACCCGGCCGACTGGCTGGCGATGTACCAGGTGAACGTGCTCGGCGTGCTGCACATGACGCAGGCGCTGCTGCCCGCGCTGCGGGCGAGCGGCGACGGCACCGTGCTGGTGCTCTCCTCCACCGCGGCGCTGACCGCGTACGAGGGCGGCGGCGGCTACGTGGCGGCCAAGCACGCGGCGCACACCATCGCGGCCACGCTGCGGCTGGAGCTCTGCGGGGAGCCGATCCGGGTGATCGAGATCGCCCCGGGCATGGTGAAGTCCGAGGGCTTCGCCGTCACCCGCTTCCGGGGTGACGAGGAGAAGGCCGCGGCCGTGTACGCGGGCGTCGCCGAGCCGCTGACCTCCCAGGACGTGGCGGACACCGTCGCCTGGGCGGTCACCCGGCCCTCGCACGTCAACATCGACCTGCTGGTGGTGCGCCCGCGCGCCCAGGCCGCCAACCACAAGGTGCACCGGGCCTGACACCGGCCGCGCGGGGCGGGCGGCCCCCCGGCCGGGGGGCATGATCGAACGTGTCACCCAATAGTGATACATACGTGCGATGAGATCTCTTCGGGCCGCCCGCCCGCGCTTTCTGCTGACCGCGTTCGCGGCCGGCACCCTGCTCCTCGGTTCCGCCTGCGACGACAGCACCAAGCCCGCCCAGGACCAGGCCGTCGCGACCCCGCCGGCCGCCCCGGCCGCTCCGACGGCCACCGCGACGCCGACGCCGACCCCCAAGCCCACCGGCGCCGACGACCCGGCCCTCAAGCCGTTCTACGGCCAGCAGATCGCCTGGGCCGCCTGCCCGGCCGACCCGCAGGCCGCCAAGGCCAAGATCGACATATCCGGGCTGCTCTGCGGCAAGCTGCACGTCCCGCTCGACTACGCCAACCCCGCCACCGACGCCCTCGACATCGCGCTGATCAAGCTGCCGGCCGCCAAGCCGGACCAGCGGATCGGCTCGCTCATGGTCAACCCGGGCGGCCCGGGCGCCTCCGGCATCGAGATGGTCAAGTACGGCGCCAAGCAGTACGACGGCACCCTGCACAACCGCTTCGACGTGGTCGGCTTCGACCCCCGCGGCACCGGCGAGAGCTCCCCGGTGGTCTGCTACGACGACAAGCAGCACGACGAGGCCAACCAGCGCGACTCCTCGCTGGATCCGGCGACCCGCAAGGCCGAGCACGTCAAGTTCGCCACCGAGCACGCCGCCGCCTGCCAGGCGAAGTCCGGCAAGCTGCTGCCCTTCGTCGGCACCCGCAACACCGCCCGTGACCTGGACGTGCTGCGCGCCGCCGTCGGCGACAAGAAGCTCAACTACCTCGGCATCTCCTACGGCACCTACCTCGGCGCGCTCTACGCCGAGCAGTTCCCGCAGAACACCGGCCGGCTGATCCTGGACGGCGCCGTCGACCCCGCCCAGGACGGGCTGGACCACGGCATCGACCAGCAGGTGGGCTTCGAGAAGTCCTTCGAGCGTTTCGCCGCGGACTGCGTGCAGAACCACGCGGCCGAGTGCCCGCTCGGCAAGGACCCGGCCAAGGCCGCCCAGAAGGCCGCCGACTTCCTCGACGGGCTGCGCGACCACCCGATGACCACCAAGGACGGCCGCAAGCTCGGCGCCGACCTCGCCTGGACCGGCACCACCGAGATGCTCTACGGCGACGAGAAGACGACCTGGACGCCACTGCGCAACGCGCTCGGCTGGGCGATGCTCGGCAAGAAGGCCGACTACCTGCTGGCCTTCGCCGACGAGTACAACGGCCGCGACGAGAACGGCCACTACAGCCCGATGGAGGAGGCCAACAGCGCGATCAGCTGCGCCGACCGCGTCCGGCCGGCGCCGACCCCCGAGCGCGCCCAGCAGGCGGTGGCCAGGCTCCAGGCCGAGGCCCCGCTGCTGTCCAAGGGCGTCTCGGTGGAGGACTACAGCGAGCCGTCCTGCGCCTACTGGCCGTTCAAGACGACCGAGCAGCCGCACACCATCCGCGCCGAGGGCAGCGCGCCGATCCTGGTGGTCGGCAGCACCGGCGACCCGGCCACCCCGTACGCCTCCTCCGAGGCGCTCGCCAAGGGCTTCGCCAACGCCGGCCTGCTGACCCGGGTCGGCGAGGGCCACGGCGCGTTCGGCAAGGGCAACGCCTGCGTCGACGCCGCGCTGGAGGCGTACCTCGTCGAGGGCACGATGCCGGCGGCCGGGACGCGCTGCTCCTGAAGGGCACCGCCCCCGAAGGCCTGGACCATTAGCAGATGAGCGTGGGGAGGGCGCTGACACCGAGGTGTCAACGTCACAACTTGATAGCTCGATCGGATGAATTCCGCGTGCGCCCTCCCCAACTGATGACTGCTCAACTACCGTTGAGCCGCTGCCCGGCGGGTCTCGCGACACCGCCCCGCAGCCTCATACTTCACCTGCTTCACCACCCCCCTTCACCGGCATCTTCCCGCCCTCACGAGGAGGACCCGCTGGCCAGCGACATCCCGTCACCGCGGCTCGATCCCAGCTCCGAGCCGACCCTCCTCGGGTTGCACCGCTTCAACGAAGCCGACGCCGGCGCGGCCGAGGAGGCCCTCCTGGCCTGCTGCGGCAGCCACCGCTGGGCCCTGCGGCTCACCGCCCACCGGCCCTACCCCGACATAGAGTCCCTGCTGGCCGCGGCCAGCGAGGCCTCCTACGACCTGCGACCGGCCGACCTGGCCGAGGCGCTGGCGGACGAGAGCTGGATGCCGCAGCCCCTCCTGGGCATGCGCGCACCCGGCAGCCAGGCGGCACACACCGCCCTGCGCGCCGCCCACGCCGCGTACGAGGCCCGGTTCGGGCACGTCTTCGTGGTCTGCCTGGAAGGCGTGGCCCCCGAGGAGATGCTCGACACCGTGCTCAGCTCGATCCGCACGCGACTGGCGCACGACCCGGACGAGGAGCGGCTGATCGCCTCGGACGAGCTGCGCCGGATCGCCCTGACCCGCCTGGAGCACCTGGTCGCCACCCATTCCGAGGCCGGAGCACGCTGAGCCGACCCCGCCCTCACCCGCGCGCCTGCGCGGCGCGGAGCTTCGCCACCTGCTGCCGGACGATCCGATCGTCCGGCGCGGGGGCGGGCTCCGCGCCGACGCCGACCGTGGTCAGGACCGCCAGCACCGGGCCGACCCGGGCCACCACGGCACGCTGGGCGAGCACCACGCTGCCCGACTCACTCGTCAGGGTGAACCCGGTCACCGCGTCGGCTCCCCCGGGCGTGGGCGTGTCGTCCCGGATCAGCCGGTGCCTGGTCCGCACCGGCTTGCGGCCCTTCTCCGCCGGCGGCGGCGGTGCGCTGGAGACGAACGAGGCGCACGGACCGAACAGCTTCTCCAGCTCCGACTGCAGCTGCGCCGCCCGCCCGGCCCGGTAGCCGAGCAGCCCTCCGTACACGCCGCCCTTGGGGTCGGCCGCCCGCGCCACGCTCAGATCGGTCTCCGCGTACGGATCCCCCGGGCCCGGCGAGGGCGTGGTGCCGCCCGCCGCCACCGCCGGGGTGACCGCGTCCAGCAGCGGCTGGCAGGCGGGCAGGTCGGAGACCTCCCGGCCGCCGCCCGAGCCCGTCTCGCCGTGACCGGGCGTCATCACCGTCACCGTGTACCCGGCCCCCAGATCGCCGTCGGCCACGGCGGCCGCCCGCAGCTCCGCGGCGGACAGCTCGCGGGCCGGCGCGGCCCGGTCGGCGGAGCCGCCGACCGTGGTGCAGCCCGCGGCGAACAGCAGGGCGCAGACCGCGGCGGCGGCGGACGGGCGGGGCGGGCTGAGCGGCACGGGGGCCTCGGCAGGGTGTCGGCGACGGAGCGGGCCGCCACGGTAGCGCAATCGAGCCGTCACCCTGAGTGGCGAACGGCGCCCGGGTTCCCGTCGCACTAGGCCAGTCGTGCCTGATTGATCACACCTCGGGCCCCCGGAGGCGGTTCGCAATAACGCGTCGATAGGATGCTGGCGGCCGGTGGACCGTACCCGGCCGGGCTGACCGACACCGAAGCCGGCCGAGCCCCCAATCGCTTCCGGAGGGTTTTTCCGTGCCGGCTGGAACGCTGTACCGCGGCCGGGAAGGCATGTGGAGCTGGGTGGCTCATCGAGTCACCGGCGTCCTCATCTTCTTCTTCCTGTTCGCTCATGTCCTGGACACCGCACTGGTGCGAGTGTCGCCCGAGGCGTACGACTCTGTGATTCAGACGTACAAGACGCCCCTGGTGAACCTGATGGAGTACGGCCTGGTGGCCGCCATCCTGTTCCACGCCCTCAACGGCCTTCGGGTCGTCGCCGTCGACTTCTGGTCGAAGGGTCCGAAGTTCCAGAAGCAGATGCTCTGGACCGTGGTCGGGGTGTGGGTCGTCCTGATGGCGGGCGCCTTCTACCCGATCCTTCAGCACACGCTGACCTCTTGGTTCGGGAAGTGATCTGAGACATGACCACGGAATACTCCGACGCCCTGGTGGTCCCCTCCGCCCAGGCGCACACCGGCAAGGGTCTCGGCACCGGTAACCCGGCCGACGCCTTTGTGGTCGAGCCGGCCCGCCAGCGGACCAAGAAGACCCCGCGCCGCACCCGGACCAACTTCGAGATGCTGGCCTGGCTCTTCATGCGCCTGTCCGGCATCGTCCTGGTGGTCCTGATCCTCGGCCACCTGCTGATCATGCTGGTGCTCGACGGCGGCGTCTCCAAGATCGGCTTCGCCTTCGTGGCCGGCCGCTGGGCCTCGCCGTTCTGGCAGGGCTGGGACCTCCTGATGCTCTGGCTCGCCATGCTCCACGGCGCCAACGGCATGCGGACGGTCATCAACGACTACGCCGAGAAGGACTCCACCCGGCTCTGGCTGAAGGGCCTCATGGGCGCCGCCACGGTCTTCACCGTGCTGCTCGGCACCCTGGTGATCTTCACCTTCGACCCCAACATCTGACGACTCAGCATTTAATCGGCAATCGGCAGAGGCCAGAGGCGAGTTAACCCCCCATGCAGATTCACCAGTACGACACCGTCATCGTCGGCGCCGGTGGCGCCGGCATGCGCGCGGCCATCGAGTCGACCCAGCGCAGCCGCACCGCGGTGCTCACCAAGCTCTACCCCACCCGGTCCCACACCGGCGCGGCCCAGGGCGGCATGTGCGCCGCCCTCGCCAACGTCGAGGAGGACAACTGGGAGTGGCACACCTTCGACACGGTCAAGGGTGGTGACTACCTGGTCGACCAGGACGCCGCCGAGATCATGTGCAAGGAGGCCATCGACGCCGTCCTCGACCTGGAGAAGATGGGCCTGCCCTTCTCCCGCACCGAGCAGGGCCGGATCGACCAGCGCCGCTTCGGCGGCCACTCCCGCAACCACGGCGAGGCCCCGGTCCGCCGGTCCTGCTACGCGGCGGACCGCACCGGTCACATGATCCTCCAGACGCTGTTCCAGAACTGCGTCAAGCACGGCGTCGAGTTCTTCAACGAGTTCTACGTCCTCGACCTGCTGATCAACGAGGGCAAGACGGCCGGCGTCGTCGCCTACGAGCTGGCCACCGGCGAGATCCATGTCTTCCAGGCCAAGTCGGTCGTGTTCGCCTCCGGCGGCACCGGCAAGTTCTTCAAGGTCTCCTCCAACGCCCACACCCTCACCGGTGACGGCCAGGCCCTGGTGTACCGCCGCGGCCTGCCGCTGGAGGACATGGAGTTCTTCCAGTTCCACCCGACGGGCATCTGGCGCATGGGCATCCTGCTCACCGAGGGCGCCCGCGGCGAGGGCGGCATCCTGCGCAACAAGGACGGCGAGCGCTTCATGGAGCGCTACGCCCCCGTCATGAAGGACCTCGCGTCCCGTGACGTCTGCTCCCGCGCGATCTACACCGAGATCCGCGAAGGCCGCGGCTGCGGTCCGGACGGCGACCACGTCTACCTGGACCTCACCCACCTGCCGCCGGAGCAGCTGGACGCCAAGCTCCCGGACATCACCGAGTTCGCGCGCACCTACCTCGGCATCGAGCCCTACACGGACCCGATCCCGATCCAGCCCACCGCGCACTACGCCATGGGCGGCATCCCGACCAACGTCGAGGGTGAGGTCCTGCGCAACAACACGGACGTCGTCCCGGGCCTGTACGCGGCCGGCGAGGTCGCCTGCGTCTCGGTCCACGGCGCCAACCGCCTGGGCACCAACTCGCTGCTGGACATCAACGTGTTCGGCAAGCGCGCGGGCATCGCCGCCGCCGACTACGCGCAGACGGTGGACTACACCGAGCTGCCCGAGAACCCGGCCGAGAAGGTGCAGGCGCTGGTCGACGGCCTGCGCGAGTCCACCGGCACCGAGTCCGTGGCGCAGATCCGCAAGGAGCTGCAGGAGACCATGGACACCAACGCCATGGTCTACCGCACCGGCGCGACCCTGAAGCAGGCGGTCGAGGACATCGCCGGCCTGCGCGAGCGCTACAAGCACGTCGCCATCCAGGACAAGGGCTACCGCTACAACACGGACCTCCTGGAGGCCGTCGAGCTGGGCAACCTGCTCGACCTGGCCGAGGTGCTGGCCGTCTCCGCGCTCGCCCGCGAGGAGTCGCGCGGCGGTCACTACCGCGAGGACTTCCCGACCCGTGACGACGTGAAGTTCATGCAGCACACCATGGCGTACCAGGAGGTTGCCGAGGACGGCACCACCTCCATCCGCCTCGACTACAAGCCGGTCGTCACGACCCGCTACCAGCCGATGGAGCGTAAGTACTGATGAGCACTCCTACCGTGGAGAAGCACTCGGCCGCTCTGGACGCGGTCGAGGCGGGCGGCGTCGAGCTGATCACCGTCACCTTCCGGATCCGCCGGTTCAACCCGGAGGAGCACCCGGACCCGGTGTGGGTCGACTACCAGCTGACCCTGGACCCGAAGGAGCGCGTCCTGGACGCGCTCAACAAGATCAAGTGGGAGCAGGACGGCACCCTCACCTACCGCCGTTCCTGCGCGCACGGCATCTGCGGCTCCGACGCGATGCGGATCAACGGCCGCAACCGGCTGGCGTGCAAGACCCTGATCAAGGACGTCAACCCGGAGAAGCCGATCACGATCGAGGCCATCAAGGGCCTCACGGTCCTCAAGGACCTGGTCGTGGACATGGACCCGTTCTTCCAGGCGTACAAGGACGTCATGCCGTTCCTCATCACCAAGGGGAACGACCCGACCCGCGAGCGCCTGCAGTCCGCCGAGGACCGCGAGCGGTTCGACGACACCACCAAGTGCATCCTGTGCGCCGCGTGCACGTCGTCCTGCCCGGTCTTCTGGAACGACGGCCAGTACTTCGGCCCGGCCGCGATCGTCAACGCGCACCGCTTCATCTTCGACTCGCGCGACGAGGGTGCGGAGCAGCGGCTGGAGATCCTGAACGACCGTGAGGGCGTCTGGCGCTGCCGGACCACCTTCAACTGCTCGGAGGCCTGCCCGCGTGGCATCGAGGTCACCAAGGCGATCCAGGAAGTGAAGCGGGCGCTGGTCACCCGCCGCTTCTGAGCCCTGCCGCACGACGGAGGCCCCGCCCGATCCGATGATCGGGCGGGGCCTCCTCGCATGCCGTTCGGCAACAGGAGCGGCCGATCAGTCGGCGACGGGCTCGCGGCGGGTCGCGCGCAGGCCGCGGACGCCCACCGCGCCGACGGCGACGCCGAGGACGAAGGAGGTCACGGCGAGCAGGAGGTGGATCCAGAAGAAGGCGGTCGGCTGCGCGTGGTCGCCGTCGGTGAAGGCCTGGCCGCCCGAGTCCTTCCAGAGGTTCTTGACGAAGGTGATCCAGATGATCATGGACCAGACGCCGAAGGCGGTCAGGAACCAGGAGGTGCGGCGGCTGAGCTTCATGGACGGTCCTCGGCGGCTGACGTGAAGATGGTGTGCGGCTCCAGTATGCGCGGGCGTCCGTTCGGCGTACGGCGGCCCCCTCCTGCGGAGGACGGGCCCGGAGGGGCGGACGGCGGAGCCCCGGACTGGGTACGGTCTGCTGGTGCCCACACGCCGTAAGCTCGCACACCTGCTCGCCGCGTACGCCGCGGCGCTCCCCGTCCTCCTCGCCGCCCCGGCGGCCGTCGCGGCCCCGCACGAGCCGCCTCCCCCGCCGGCCGCGATCGGCGGCGAGCGGCTGGGGCTCTCGGGTGTCCAGGTGGCCCCGCTGGCCGGTGCGCCGGCCCTGCCGGGGGATCTCACCGGGCAGTCCTGGATAGTCGCCGACGCGGCGTCGGGGGAGGTGCTGGCGGCCAGCAATCCGCATCGCCGGCTCGCGCCGGCCAGCACCCTGAAGATCCTCTTCGCGGACACCGTGCTGCCCAAGTTCGACCGCAACCTGGTGCACAAGGTCGCGGACGCCGAGATCCAGGGGATCGGTGCCGGCAGCAGCCTGGTCGGCATCAAGGAGGACCTGGAGTACAAGGTCGAGGACCTCTGGCGCGGGGTGTTCCTCAGCTCCGGCAACGACGCGGTGCACGTCCTGTCGCACATGAACGGCGGGATCCAGCAGACCGTCACCGAGATGCAGGCCCGCGCGAACGCGCTGCAGGCCCGGGACACCACGGTGATCTCGCCGGACGGCTACGACATGGACGGCCAGGTCTCCTCGGCCTACGACCTGACCCTGTTCGCCCGGGCCGGGCTGCGCAATCCCGACTTCCGGATGTACTGCGCCACCCGGGACGCCGTGTTCCCCGGCGCGGTGGACAAGAACACCGGCCAGCGGGGCAGCTTCGGGATCGCCAACACCGACCGGCTGCTCGGCAAGTACCCGGGCCTGATCGGCGTGAAGAACGGTTTCACCACCGAGGCCGGCTCGACCTTCGTCGGCGCCGCCGAACGGAACGGCCGCACGCTGCTGGTGACGGTGATGCACCCGTCGACGTACCAGAAGGTCTACGACGAGACGGCGGCGTTGCTGGACTGGGGGTTCGCGGCCGCCGACAAGGTCACGCCGGTGGGCCGGCTGGTGGACGAGGCACCGGCCGGTGAGCCGACGCCGACCGGGCAGGCGGGCGGCACCGCCGGTGCGCCCGCGCCGCCGCCCCACCCGTCGCCGGCCGCCACGGCGCCCGCCCAGGCCGCACCGGGCGGCGACGGCGGCGAGGGCGACGGGCTCGGCCCGGTCGGCTGGGTGGGGATCGGGCTCGCCCTCGCGGTGGGCGGCGCCGGTGCGCTGTTCCTGCTGCGGCGGCGCCGGCCCTCCTGAACCGGCACCGCCCCGCCCGCCGGGCCCGGCCTCACTCCTGGGGCCGGGCCTTCCGCTCGCCGTCCCCGCCGTCCTCGCCGTTGCCACCATTGCCGCCCTTGCCGCCCTTGCCGCCCTTGCCGCCCTTGCCGCCCGCGTCGCCGACGCGCTCCGCCGCCTCCTCCGCCGCCTCGGCCTCGTCCGCGGCCTCCACCATGGCCGCGGCGCGCTCGCGGGCCCGGTCCCGGGCGGCGGCCGGATCGGCCGTCGCCGTCCAGGCGACGCAGTACATCAGCAGCCGGGAGACGAAGTTGATCCAGAGCAGCAGCGCCACCGGGACGCCGAAGGCCCCGTAGAGGCTCTTCCCGGCGACCGAGCCGAGGTAGGAGGCGAGCAGGATCTTCAGCAGCTCGAAGCCGACCCCGCCGATCAGCGCGCCCCGCAGCACGTCCCGCCGGTGCTGGCCGCCGATCCGGGGGAAGGGCGCCAGCAGGTAGGCGAAGAGCACCATGTCGGAGGCGACCGCGATCAGCAGGCCGACGCCGGTCAGCAGATAGCCGCCGGGCCCGCCCGTCCCGAGGCCGATCCAGCCGGCGATCCGGCCGGCCAGCGTCGTCCCGGCGGCCGAGGCCGCCAGCGAGAAGAGCGAGACCAGGCCGAGGCCGCCCAGCACCACGCAGTCCCAGACCTTGCGCAGGACGGGGTTGCCCTCCTCCTCGGGCAGCTGCCAGACGTCCCGGATCGAGGTGCGCATGGTGTCCACCCAGCCGAGGCCGGAGATCAGCAGCAGCACGCCGCTGACCAGTCCGACGGCCCCGGCGTTGGCCACCAGCGAGGGCAGGTTGAGCGCGTCCGAGATCCCCGGCAGCTGGTCGGAGATGTGCTTCTGGATCTCGTCGACCCGGGAGTCGGTCAGGGTGGCGACCGCGATCGCCAGCGCCACGGTGAGCAGCGGGAAGAGCGCCAGGAAGCCGAAGAAGGTGACCGCGCCGGCCAGCCGGTTGCCGCGCGCGGCGGTGAAGTGCTCGTAGGCGCGGTACGGGCGGCTGCGCAGGACCCACGCCACGAGCGGGCCGATGACCGGGAGGCGGGTGAGGAAGTCCACCTGTCCGGTTATACCGGCCGTTCGCCCGAACGGCCGTCAGGCTCGGCGGGCGGCAAGGGGGTCGGGGGCGCCGTCGGGGCCTGCGGGGCCGGCCGTGCGACGGGCCGGCGGCGGGGTCAGCGCTTCAGCAGCCGACGGGCCCGGGCCAGCACGCGCACGGTCCGGTAGGCGCCGTAGCGGCCGTGGCTCAGCAGCTCGGTGCGCACGCCCTGCGCCCCGGCGGGCGGCGTGTAGCCGGCCGGGCGCAGCCGGGCGCAGTGCTCGGCGGCCCGGCGGAAGTACGCGCGGCGGTCGGCGGGCGGAACCCGGCCGGGCTTGGAGACCACGGTGTTGAGGTGGTGCAGCATCCGGCCGTAGACCACCGGGCGCCAGCGGTCGAGGTCGGGGCGGCCGTCCAGGAAGGCGAAGACCAGGTCGTACTGGGCGAAGACGTCGAAGTGCTTGCGGGAGGCGGTGGCGAGGATGTTGCCGCCCTCCTGGCGCTGGCGGTAGTGCACGCCGACCTGGTCGAGCAGGGTGATGCTCGCCGCGGCGAGCAGCGCCGGGTAGGTCCAGGGGGTGTCCTCGTAGTAGCCCGCGGGGAAGGTGAGGCCCTGCTCGGCGATGAAGCCGCGGCGGTAGGCCTTGTTCCAGACCACCTGCAGCAGGTCCAGCAGGTCGGGGCGGCGGTCGAGGTCGAAGACGTCCGGGGAGTCGGCGCCGAAGACGTGCGCCGAGGCGGCCCGGGTGATCCGGCCGTCGGCGTAGGTGCGGGCGTAGTCGTAGACCAGGACGTCCGGGTCGCCGCCGGTCGCCAGCCGGTCGTCGACGGCCTTGAGCAGGCCGGGGGTCAGTGTGTCGTCGCTGTCCAGGAAGATCACGTAGTCGCCGGTGGCGACCGCCAGGCCGGCGTTGCGGGCCCGGCCGAGGCCGACGTTCTCCGCCAGGTGCAGCACCCGTACCCGCGGGTCGCGGGCGGCGGCCTGGTCGAGGATCGCGCCGCAGCCGTCCGGGGAGCGGTCGTCCACCGCGATCAGTTCGAAGTCCGGGCCGCTCTGGCCGAGCACCGAGTCGAGGCACTCGGGGAGGTACTCCTCGACCTTGTGAACGGGGACGATGACGCTGAAGCGGGGCATGGGCACAGAGTAGTGGCCCCCCGCCCGGCCGGACCCACCGTGCCCGGGGCGGCCGCGGCGGCCCGGAGACCCCGGGGACCCCCCGGAGCCGGACGGTAGGATCGTCGGGCACGTGCGCACCGGTTCAAAGTGCGGCCAGACCCCACCGGGCTGCCACGCTCCTTCCCAAGAAAGGCCTGCGTAGCCGATGGCTCCCCGCCTCTCCATCGTCGTTCCGATCTACAACGTCGAGCGTTACCTCGTGGAATGCCTCGACTCGATCGCCGCCCAGACCTTCACGGACTTCGAGTGCGTCATGGTCGACGACGGTTCGAAGGACGGCAGCGCGGCGCTCGCCGAGGCGTACGCCGCCAAGGACTCCCGGTTCCGGCTGGTCCGCCAGGTGAACAAGGGCCTCGGCGCGGCCCGCAACACCGGCATCCGGCACATCGACCCGGACGCCGAGTTCCTCTGCTTCGTCGACTCCGACGACTCGATGCCGCCGAGCGCCTACGAGCTGATGATCAACACGCTCGACGAGACCGGCTCGGACTTCGCCACCGGCAACGTGCTGCGGTTCCGCGCGGTGGGCTACTACCAGTCCGGCGGGCACTCGCGGCCGTTCAAGGAGACCAGGCTCAAGACCCACATCACCGAGATCCCCGCGCTGGTCACCGACCGCACGGCGTGGAACAAGGTGTACCGCCGCTCCTTCTTCGACGCGGCCGGCATCCTCTACCCCGAGGGCATCCTGTACGAGGACGCCCCGGTCAGCGTGCCGCACCACTACCTCGCCACGAGCGTGGACGTGCTCTCCGAGCCGATCTACCACTGGCGCGAGCGCGAGGTCGGCGAGATGTCGATCACGCAGATGCGCACCAACCCCAAGGGCCTGGTCGACCGCGTCACCTCGGTGGAGCTGGTCCGCACCTGGCTGAAGAAGCAGACCGACCCGCGCTTCGCCGAGTACCTGCACTCCTACGACGAGAACACCCTCGTCGAGGAGATCCCGATGTTCTTCTGGTCCGTCGTGGACGGCGACAAGGAGTACCGGGACGCCTACCAGAAGAACGTCAGCCGGCTGCTCCGGGCGATCGGCCCCGAGCAGGTCCGCAAGCTGCGCGCGCCGCTGCGGCTGAAGTACCACCTGACCCTGGCGGGCCGGATCGACGAGTTCGTCGAGCAGATCAAGTACGAGGGCGAGAGCAACGGCGGCGTCGCCGCCCGCGGCCTGCTGCGCCCGTACGCCGACTACCCGTTCCTGCGCGGCGGGCGCAAGAGCGTGCCGGCCGGCATCCTCAAGCTCGACAACTCGCTGGTGATGCGCAGCCGGCTGTACGAGTCGGCCTGGGAGGGCGGCAAGCTCCACCTGACCGGGCACGCGTACCCGGAGCAGATGGGTGCCGAGAACCGGCACGACATGGTCCGGGTGCTGGTGCTGCGCGAGGCCAAGGGCCGCCGCGTGCTGGCCGTGCCGACCAGGACGCAGTACAGCCCGGAGGCCACCGCCAGCTGCCACCACGACCTCTACAACTGCGACTGGGCCGGCTTCACCGCCGCCATCGACCCCAAGCGGCTCAAGCACCGGGGCCAGTGGAAGGACGGCAACTGGCGCGTCCTGGTGGCCGGCGCCGGCAAGGGCGGCGTCTACAAGGGCCGGATCTGGGCGGGCTGGAGCGACACCGCCCAGTACCTCCCCGCGCACTGGGTCGAGCCGGACGTCCGGATCGTGCCGTGGGTCCGCGACGGCAGCGTCTACCTGCGGGTGGAGACGGTCCGGACCCGGGTGACCGGGCTGGCCGTGCGGGACGGCCGGCTGGAGGTCTCCGGCGCGGCCCGTTCCGGCCCGAACCTCGCCGGGGCCCGCTTCAAGCTGACCCACGTCGAGTCGGACCGCGAGCTGGTGTACCCGCTTGAGCTCACCGCCCCGGTCGGCACGCTCCAGCCGTTCACCGTGTCCTGCCCGGTCGACGAGCTGACCGCCGTCCGCGAGGCCTGGGCCGAGCTCGACCCGATCGCCCCGGAGCGGGCCCGGGACCGCTGGGACACCGCCATACTGCTCGCCGACGGCAGCACCGTGTCGGTGGCCTGGGACGACCGCAACGCGCCCGAGCAGCTGCACCTGGCGCTGAACCCGGACGCCCCGGTCGACGAGCGCCGCGCGCTGTACTCGAAGCCCTCCCCCGGCGGCTACCTCCAGCTCTCCGACCAGCTGCTGCAGCCGGTGGTCACCGAGGTCGCCTCGCGCGGCGCGGACGGCTTCCTGCTCACCGGCACCTTCCCGCTGGCCGGCACGCACCGCTGGGAGCTGGTCGTGCGGCACAACTGGCGCGAGGAGGAGCACGTCTACCCCGTGGAGATCGCGGACGGCGGGTTCCGGGCCGCGCTGCCGGCGGTGCCGACGGCCTCCTTCGCCGGCCGGGTGCCGCTCGCGCAGGGCACCTGGGACGTCTTCTTCCGCCCGCTCGGCGAGCCGGTCGACACGCTCGCGACCCGGTACGCGCTGATCGCGCCGGGGTGCTTCGGCGCCCTGCCGCTGGAGGTGGAGTCGCGCGGCAAGCGGATCGTGCTGGAGCGCCGCCACTACGACGGCCTCTCGCTGGAGTCGCACTCCGCGCTGCTGCCCGAGGAGCGCAGCGGCTACCGCCAGCGCCAGCTGCGCACCACCGACTACCCGTCGGCCCGCCGGCTCCCGCTGCGCGACACCGTGCTCTACAACGTCGCGCTCGGCGGCCTCTACGCGGACTCGCCGCGGGCGATCCACGAGGAGCTGGTCCGCCGCGGCCTGCCGCTGGAGCACCTGTGGGGCAGCGACGACCTGCAGGCCGAACTGCCGCAGACGGCGGGCGCGATCCGGCTCTGGAGCCCCGAGTGGTTCGAGACGCTGGCCACCGCCAAGTACATCGTGACCAGCGCGCACCTGCCGGACTTCTTCGTCCGCCGCCCCGGCCAGGTGGTCGTGCAGACCTGGCACGGCACCCCCCTGAAGCAGATCGGGTACGACTTCGAGAAGGTCTGGTTCACCGACGCCAACTACCTGAAGGGCGTCGCCAAGGAGGTCCCGAACTGGAGCATGCTGGTGGCCGGCAACAGCTGGTCGGCACCGGTGCTGCGCCGCGCGTTCGATTTCAAGGGCGAGATCCTGGAGAGCGGCGCGCCGCGCAACGACCTGCTGTTCGCCCCGGACCGGGAGAAGACCGCCGAGCAGGTCCGCGAGCGGCTCGGCCTGCCCGAGGGCAAGAAGGTCGTGCTCTACGCGCCGACCTTCCGTGAGGACCGCCGCCGGCCGAACGGCGGCTACCAGATCGACCTGCGGATCGACCTGGAGGCGGCCAAGGCGGCGCTCGGCGACGACCAGGTGCTGCTGGTCCGCCGGCACAGCGTGATGTGCGGCCAGATCCCCGACGCCGGCAACGGCTACGTCTGGGACGTCGGCAGCTACCCCGACATGGCCGAGCTGCTGCTGATCGCGGACGTCCTGGTCACCGACTACTCGGCGACCCTGTTCGACTTCGCCGCGACCGGCAAGCCCGTGCTGTTCTTCACGCACGACCTGGAGCACTACCGAGACAACCTGCGCGGCTTCAGCTTCGACTACGAGGCGGAGGTGCCCGGCCCGCTGCTGGCCACCTCCGAGGAGCTCGTCGCCGCCCTGGGCCGGGTGGACGAGCTGACCGGTGAGTACGCCGAGAAGTACACGGCGTTCCGCGAGGCGTACTGCGACCTGGACGACGGCCAGGCCGCGGCCCGCGTGGTGGACGGGATGCTCCGCCAGCAGTGACCGGCGCCGCCCGAAGGCGCCCGACGCGAATTCCGCGTCGGGCGCCTTCGCGTTTTCTGGGAGTTGTCCGAGCGGAATCTGTCCTTTGCGTGAACATTGCAGTCGAACGCATGTTTCGCGAACGAATTTCTCATCAATTTCACCAGACCGTTCAGTTGACCCCGGGTGTCATTTCGGTATTCGATATCGAATCGGCCCCCGTCCGCTCCCCCTCGGCACGAAGGGCCCCCGGACCACCGCCATGGATCGGGATCCCGTTCCGAAGGGCCACCCCATGCCTGTCCTCACGCGGTTCGTCCTCCCGCACGCCGCCCCCGACACGCACGACCACCTGCCGTCCGCCGACGAGGGCGTCGCCTTCGGCCTGCTGCGCGCCCGCTGGACGGCCCGCGGCCTCGAACTCACCGGTTTCGCCCGCCCCGACGACCTGGACACCGCCCGCCCCGGGTCCGCCTGGACCTGGCTGACCCTGCTCCGCGACGACGACGAACCGCCCGTCCATCTGCGGTCCCGGCCGCGCCGGCTGCCCGAGGTCACCGACGACAGCGCCCAGCCCGACCACAACCACGACTGGTCCGGCTTCACCGCCCTGGTCGAACCGCGCCGGCTCCGGCGCGGCGAACAGTGGCTGCTCGGCGACTGGCGGATCGGGGCGACCCTCTTCACCCGCCCCCGGCCCACCCGGCTGCGCCGCCAGTACGGCGCCCTCGCCCCGCACTGGTGCGGCTCCGGCGAGTACCCGCCGGCCCGCTGGGTCGACCACGACGTCCGCCTCCAACCGCACTTCGCCGACGGCCGGCTGCGGCTGCGGCTCGAACGCCCCGGCGTCCGGCTCACCCACGCCGCCCCCGCCCCGGACGGCCTCGACCTGCGCGGCACCGCCGAGCACTGCCCGCCCGGCACCGCGCTGCGGCTGCGCCACCGGGAGAGCGACGCCGTCCTGCTGCGGCCGGTCGCCCGGACCGGCAACACCTTCGCCCTCCACCTGCCGTACCGGCCGTTCACCGCCAACGGGCGCGGCACCGGACACCTGGAGCACTGGGACGCCGAACTGCTGCGCCCGGACGGCTCCACCGAGCAGCTCACCCTGGACGAGCGGGGCGGCCCGGTGGCCGGCCAGCACGCCCTGCCCGGCGCCCCGGACCGGGCGCTCTACCTGAAGCACCTGGCCGACGGCCGGCTCCAGCTCTGCGTCCAGCCCGCCGCCGGCTACGTCGAGCGGATCGCCGTCCGGGCCGGCGGCTTCGAACTCACCGGACACTGCCCGGGCAGCGGTCCGCTCGAACTCGTCCTGCGGCACACCGGGACCGCCGGCGAGGTCCGCCACCCGGTCGACCGCGGTGCGGACGGCCGCTTCCTGGTCCGGCTGCCCGCCACCCGCACCGGCTCCGACGGCACCGCACTGCCCCTGCGCAAGGGCGTCTGGGAGGCCTCGCTGCACCCGGCCGGCCGGTCCGGACCGCCGCGGCCGCTGATCGCCGCCCCCGCGGCGCTCCCCGCGCTGCCCGCCGCCACCGGGGCCGGCGGAAAGCGGATCCTGCTCCAACGGCGCTGGCACGACACCCTGCTGGTGGACTCCACCCCCGTCCTCTCCCCCGCCGAGCGCAGCGCCTGGACGCAGGCCCGCCAGCGCGCCGGCGCCTACCCGGCCGCCCGCCGGGAGCCGCTGCGCGAGGCCGTGCTGTACGACGTGTTCGGCGGCCGCGGGTACGCCGACTCACCGCGCGCCCTGCATGCCGAACTCGCCCGGCGCGGTGAGCCGTTGGAGCACCTCTGGGTGGTCGACGACGCCCAGGCGGAGCTGCCCGCCGGAGTCCGCGCGGTGCGGATCTGGAGCCCCGAGTGGTACCGCGCGCTGGCCACCAGCCGCTACCTGGTCGGCAACACGCACTTCCCCGACTTCCTGGCCCGCCGGGCCGGCCAGGTGGTCGTCCAGACCTGGCACGGCTCGCTGCTCAAGCGGATCGCGCACGACGTCGAGAACCCCTGGCTCGCCGACCACGGCTACCTGGAGGCGCTCGACCGGGAGACCCCGCAGTGGAGCCTGCTGCTCTCCCCCAGCCCGTTCGCGACCCCGATCCTGCGCCGGGCGTTCCGCTACGGCGGCGAGATCCTGGAGTCCGGCTACCCCCGCAACGACGTGCTGGCCCGGCCGGACACCGGGCGGGCCGCGGCCGTCCGCCGCCGGCTCGGCATCCCCGACGGCCGGCGCGTCGTGCTCTACGCCCCGACCTGGCGCGAGGACCAGCAGCGCGGCGGCGGCGACGGGTTCCGGCTCGACCTGCGGATCGACCTCGCCCACGCCCGGCGCGCCCTCGGCCGCGACCACGTCCTGCTGATCCGCCCGCACGCGCACGTCCGCGAGCCGCTGCCCGGCGCCGGGGACGGCTTCGTGGTCGACTGCGGGGACTACCCCGACGTGCAGGAACTGCTCCTGATCGCGGACGTGTTGGTCACCGACTACTCGTCGATCATGTTCGACTTCGCGATCACCGGCCGCCCGGTGCTCTTCTTCACCTACGACCTGGAGCACTACCGCGACACGCTGCGCGGCTTCTCCTTCGACTTCGAGGCGCAGGCCCCCGGCCCGCTCGTCCGCACCTCGGCCGCACTGCTCGACGCACTGCGCGGTCTCGCCGACGACGGCGCCGGCCCGCCGGCCGGGCACCGGGAGCGCTACCGCGCCTTCCGTGCGACGCACTGCGGGCTGGAGGACGGCGGCGCCGCCCGCCGGGTGGTCGACCGGATGCTCGACCTCGGCCTGGCGGGCGCCCGGGAGACGACGTGACCCGGCGGCGGCGCGGGGCCCGGTGCTCCGGCGCGGGTCAGGCGAAGGTGTAGGAGCGCCAGGGGCGCCAGACCTCGTCGACGTCGAACCGGGAGAGGCCGAAGCCCGGCACCGCGAAGGACGCCCGGAAGCCGCGGGACTGCTCGTACGCCTGGTCCAGCGCGTCCTCGGACAGCCCGTGCGCCACCGTGACGTGCGGGTGGTACGGGAAGGCCAGCTCCCGGGCCAGCGGGCCGGAGCGAATGTCCGCCTCCAGCAGCCGGCACTCCTGGGCGCCCTCCTCGACCCGGACGAAGACCACCGGCGAGACCGGGCGGAACGTACCGCTGCCGCGCAGCAGCATCCGGAACGGGCGGTGCGTCCGGGCCACCGCCGCCAGGTGCTCCTCGATCTTCGGCAGTTCGGCCGCCGCCACCTCGGTCGGCGGCAGCAGGGTGACGTGCGTGGGTATCGACCGGGCCAGCGGATCGCCGTACCCGGCCCGCGCGTCCTGGATCGCCGAGCCGTACGGATCCGGAACGCTCACGGACACGCCGATGGTGACGACCTCGCCGCCCCCGGCCGAGGAGCGCGCCGGGGCCGGGCGCCCGGAGGCGAAGGGCGAGTCGCTGCCGCCACCATCGGGCAGGCTCGTCGGCGGCGTCACCGCTTGGCGGCCTGGAGGAAGCCGATCCGGTCGTACACCGTCTCCAGCGTCTGCGACGCCACCGCGCGGGCCTTCTCCGCACCGATCGCCAGCACCCGGTCCAGCTCGGCCGGGTCGTCCAGGAAGGTGCGGGTGCGCTCCTGGAAGGGCGTCACCCACTCGGTGAACAGCTCGGCCAGCTCGGTCTTCAGGGCGCCGTACATCCGGCCCTCGAAGTGCGCGACCAGCTGCTCGATCGACTGACCGCTGAGCGCGGAGTGGATGCGCAGCAGGTTGGAGACGCCGGCCTTCTCCTCCTCGTCGTAGGAGACGACGGTGCCGGTGTCGGTGACGGCGCTCTTGAACTTCTTGGCGCTCGCCTTCGGCTCGTCGAGCAGGTTGACCAGACCCTTGGCCGAGGAGGCGGATTTGCTCATCTTGGCGGACGGGTCCTGGAGGTCCAGGATCTTCGCCGTCTCCTTGAGGATGTACGGCTTGGGCATGGTGAAGGTCGGGCTGTACCGGGTGTTGAACCGCTCCGCGAGGTCCCGGGTGAGCTCCAGGTGCTGGCGCTGGTCCTCGCCGACCGGCACCGCGTCCGCCTGGTAGAGCAGGATGTCGGCGATCTGCAGGACCGGGTAGGTGAACAGGCCGACCGAGGTGCGGTCACTGCCCTGCTTGGCGGACTTGTCCTTGAACTGGGTCATCCGGGCGGCCTCGCCGAAGCCGGTGAGGCAGTTCATCACCCAGCCGAGCTGCGCGTGCTCGGGCACGTGGGACTGGATGAACAGGGTGCAGCGCTCCGGGTCCAGGCCCGCACCGAGCAGCTGGGCGGCGGAGATCCGGGTGTTCTGGCGCAGCGTCGCCGGATCCTGCTCCACGGTGATCGCGTGCAGGTCGACCACCATGTAGAAGGCGTCGTTGGCCTCCTGGAGATCGACCCACTGGCGGACGGCACCGAGGTAGTTGCCGAGGTGGAACGAGCCGGAGGTGGGCTGGATGCCGGAGAGCACCCGGGGACGGTCCTTGACCGGACCAGTGACCGCTGCGTTGACCATGCGGGCCATTGTTCCAGTTCCACCGACCGGTCAGGAAACCTCTTCCCCCGCAGGTTCCGCCAGTGTGACCGCACTCACCCCGACCCGGGCGATCCGCCGGCCCTCCAGCTTCGTCACCGTCAGCCGCACCTCCTCGGCCCCGATCGGGATCCTGACCTGGTCACCGTCGACGGGCAGCCGGCCGAGCGCCGCCACCAGACAGCCGGCCACCGTCTCGTACGGGCCCTCCGGCAGGGTGACGCCGGTCTCCTCGGTGAAGTCGCCGAGGTTCAGCAGGCCGTCCAGCTCCATGCCGCCGCCGGCCAGCCGGCGGGTGGTGCTCGGCTCCTGGGAGTCGTACTCGTCGCGGATCTCGCCGATCACCTCCTCGACCAGGTCCTCCAGGGTGACGATGCCGGCGGTGCCGCCGTACTCGTCCACCACGATGGCCAGGTGGTGGCCCTCGCGGCGCATCTCGCCCATCGCCGCCAGCACCCGCAGGGTGGCGGGCAGCAGCTTGATCGGGCGGGCCAGGTCGCGCACCTTCACCGCCTGCTCGCCGCGGGCGCCGTACAGGTCGCGGACGTGGACGAAGCCGGTGACCGCGTCGTAGCTGCCCTCGACCACCGGATAGCGCGAGTGCGGCGAGGAGTCCGCCTGCTCGCGGACCTCGGCGAGCGGGCGTTCGGCGTCGAGGAAGGTCACCTCGGTGCGCGGGACCATCACCTCGCGCAGCTGGCGCTCCCCGGCGGCGAACACATCGGCGATCAACGCCCGTTCGTCACTGCCGAGTTCGGTGTTGGTCGCGACCAGGCCGCGGAGCTCCTCGGAGCTCATCGAGCCGCGCCCGGCCGCCGGGTCGCCGCCGAGCAGGCGGACCATCAGGTTGGTGGAGTGGCCGAGCAGCCAGATCACCGGCCGCAGCGCCACCGACATCACGTCCACCACGGGGGCGGCGAGGACGGCGATGGAGTCGGCGCGCTGGAGGCCGATCCGCTTGGGGGTGAGTTCGCCGAGCACCAGCGAGGCGTAGCTGATCAGCAGGGTGAGGCCGACCAGGGCGAGCGCGTCGGCGACGCCCTCGGAGAGTCCGGCCCGGACGAACAGCGGCGCCGCCTTGCCGGCCAGGGTGTCCGCGCCGAAGGCGGCGGAGAGGAAGCCCATGCAGGTCACCCCGACCTGCACGGCGGCCAGGAAGCGGTTCGGGTCGGCGGCCAGGTGTGCGGCCCGCGCCGCGCGCCGGGTACCGCGCGCCTCCAGCGACCTGATCTGGCCCTCGCGCAGCGAGATCAGCGAGATCTCGGCGACGTTGAACAGGCCACCCAACATGATGAAGACGAGGACGAGGGCCGCGTCCTCCAGGGTTTCGTTCACAGCGGGTCAGTGTAGGGCGACGGCCCGCCGCCTCCGGTGAAGGAGGCGGCGGGCCGTCGAAGGTCCTGCCGGGGTCGGGCCCGGACGTCGGGCCCGGACGGCTCAGATGAGGCCGAGCTCGGTGACCGCGTCGCGCTCCTCGACCAGCTCCTGGACCGAGGCGTCGATGCGGCCGCGGGAGAAGTCGGAGATCTCCAGGCCCTGGACGATCTCGAACTTGCCGTCCTTGGTGGTGACCGGGAAGGAGGAGATCAGGCCGGCCGGGACGCCGTAGGAGCCGTCGGAGACGACGCCCATGGAGGTCCAGTCGCCCTCGGCGGTGCCGTTGACCCAGGTGTACACGTGGTCGATGGCGGCGTTGGCGGCCGAGGCGGCCGAGGACGCGCCACGGGCCTCGATGATCGCCGCGCCGCGCTTGGCGACGGTCGGGATGAAGTCGCCCTCCAGCCAGGACTGGTCGGCGCCGACGGCCTCGAAGGCCGGCTTGCCGGCGATCTCGGCCTGGAAGATGTCCGGGTACTGGGTCGCCGAGTGGTTGCCCCAGATGGTGACCTTCTTGATCTCCGACACGGCGGCGCCGGTCTTGAGGGCCAGCTGGCCGAGCGCGCGGTTGTGGTCCAGGCGGGTCATCGCGGTGAAGCGCTCGGCCGGCACGTCCGGGGCGTTGCGCTGGGCGATCAGGGCGTTGGTGTTGGCCGGGTTGCCGACGACCAGGACCTTGATGTCGTCCGCGGCGTGGTCGTTGATGGCCTTGCCCTGCGGACCGAAGATGCCGCCGTTGGCCTGCAGCAGGTCACCGCGCTCCATGCCCGCGGTGCGCGGACGGGCGCCGACCAGCAGGGCGACGTTGGCGCCGTCGAAGGCCTCGTCGGCGTTGGCGGTGATCTTGATGTCGCGCAGCAGCGGGAAGGCGCAGTCGACAAGCTCCATCGCGGTGCCCTCGGCGGCCTTCAGGCCCTGCGGGATCTCCAGGAGGCGCAGGTTCACCGGCACGTCGGCGCCGAGCAGGTGGCCCGAGGCGATGCGGAAGAGCAGCGCGTAGCCGATCTGGCCGGCCGCTCCGGTGATGGTGACGTTGACGGGGGTGCGGGTCATTTCTACCTTCTCCAGCAAATCGCCAGGTGCCCCAGGCACACCGGCGCACTGGAGCCGAGGATGATCTCTCGACGTCGAGAGACCGGCGTCAGGTTATCGCAAAGCGAAGCGTACGCCGCGGGTTCGGTCGTGGCTGATTGGTCACAGACGATGACGGCCCCCGCCCGGTGCGGGGCGGGGGCCGGTCGGACGGCTCGGACGGTCGGGTGCCGGGCGGTCAGTGCTTCGGTCGCCCGATCAGCTGGCCGACGTTGTCCAGCAGCGGGAACTCCAGCCACGGATTGGGCTGGGCCACCAGGGTCAGCAGCACGATCGAGAGGCCCAGGAAGGTCAGCACGATCACGTCGGTGAACCGGCTGCGCACCGCCAGCATGCCGACCTCGGGCAGGACCAGCCGCAGCACCGCGCCGAGCAGGACGCCGCCGCCGAGGATCAGCAGCCCGTACTTGAAGCCGTCCTTGAAGTCGGCGAACCAGGTGACGGCGAGCCCGGCGCCGACCACCAGCAGGACGAGCGTTATCGGCCACTGGCGCACCGGCAGGGCGTGCTCACGCCCCAGCGCCGCCGCCGACCCCTCGGGGGGCAGCGTCCCGGTGGTCTTCACCGGCCTGCGCCGGGAACGCGCCGGCCGCGGGCCGCTCATGCGCCCACCCCGCCGCACTCGGCCGCCGCTCCGCGAAACGCGCAGCTGCCCGCCGTTCGCTCGGTCCGCCCGTTCATAGCTCGCCGTCCCTCTGGTGTCGGATCGCTGGTGCTCAGATGCCGGCGCGGCGCTCGGCCGCCTCGACGATGTTGTTCAGCAGCATGGCGCGGGTCATCGGGCCGACGCCGCCCGGGTTCGGGGAGATCCAGCCGGCCACCTCGGCCACGCCCGGGTGCACGTCGCCGACGATCTTGCCCTCGCTGCGGCTGACACCGACGTCCAGCACGGCCGCGCCGGGCTTGATGTCCTCCGGCTTGACCAGGTGCGGCACTCCGGCGGCGGCCACCACGATGTCGGCCTTGCGCAGGTGGTAGGCGAGGTCCCGGGTGCCGGTGTGGCAGAGGGTCACGGTGGCGTTCTCGCTGCGGCGGGTGAGCAGCAGGCCGATCGAGCGGCCGACGGTGACGCCGCGGCCGATCACGACGACCTCGGCGCCGTTGATCTCGACGCCGTGGCGGCGCAGCAGCTCGACGATGCCGAGCGGGGTGCAGGGCAGCGGGCCCTCGATGCCCAGCGCGAGGCGGCCGAGCGAGGTGGGGTGCAGGCCGTCGGCGTCCTTGTCCGGGTCCATCAGCTCCAGGACGGGGTTCTGGTCGAGGCCCTTGGGCAGCGGGAGCTGGACGATGTAGCCGGTGCAGGCCGGGTCGGCGTTGAGCTCGCGGACGACGTTCTCGACGTCCTCCTGGGTGGCGGTGGCGGGCAGTTCGCGCTGGATCGAGGCGATGCCGACCTCGGCGCAGTCCTTGTGCTTGCCGTTGACGTACCAGCGGCTGCCCGGGTCGTCGCCGACCAGGACAGTGCCGAGACCGGGCGTGACGCCCTTGGCGCGAAGGGCCGCGACGCGGGCGGCGAGTTCGGACTTGATCGCGGCGGCGGTGGCCTTGCCATCGAGAATCTGCGCAGTCATGACCCCATTCTCCCGGATCCCGGAGGCGGACCGCGCCAGCCCCCGTGGTACCGGTCCCGGGATCCGGGGCCGGTCCGGAATCGTTCGGACCACGTTGCGGTTGCGCCACAGTCCGGTCCGCCACGCGGGCGCGGCTGGACAGCGCCGGGCAGTCCGGTTGACGATAAGCGGGCATTCCCTGCCGCCCCCGGCCCGGTGACGGGCCGACGGACACCCCGGCGGGGGCGTACCCGGGGGAAGAACAGAGTGAGCCGACCACACCACACCGTGCCGCCCGACCGCCACGGCCGCGTGCTGCCAGGACCGCAGCCGTCGATGCTCCCGTTCGCGCCGGACCGGCGCCACCCACGTTCCTGAGCCGTACCGGCGGGCGCCGGATCGTTCGCGCCCCCGTTGTCACCGCGCTCCGCTATCGTCCCGTCCGTCCGGTGGCCCGACCCGCCGGTGCGTTCCGGGCCCTGCGCTGACCCGTCCCATGTCCCCACATCCTGCCCGGAGGCATCGATGAGCTACCCGCCCGACCCGAACAACCCGTACGGCCAGCAGCCCCCGCCGCAGGGGTACGGCTACCCGCAGCAGGCCCCGCCGGCCGCCGGGTACGGCTACCCGCAGCAGCCGCCGCAGGCCCCGCAGTACGGCGTGCCGCAGCAGCCGGCGTACGGGTACGCGCCGATGCCGGGCACCATCCAGGCCAACAACGGCTACATCAACATCGCCCAGCTGGGCACGGTGAAGATCGCCACCATGGGTCAGCGGTTCCTGGCCCGCCTGATCGACGGCGCCGCGATCGGCGCGGTCGTCGCCCTGGTGATGGCGCTCGGCCTGGCCAGCGCGCTCGGCATCGCCAAGGACAGCCAGGACTGCAGCGCCAAGTACACCTACGGCGGCTCCAACTCCGCGTACTACGACTGCCTGAACGCCAACAACGACGCCGCCGCCGGCTTCTTCGTCACCATGATGATCATGGTCGGCGTGCTGTCGGTGTTCAACCTGCTCTACGAGTGGCTGATGGTCTCCTTCGCGGGCGCCACCCTCGGCAAGCTGGCCCTGGGCCTGCGCGTCGTCAAGGAGAGCAACGGCCAGGTCCCCGGCCTGGGCGGCGGCTTCATCCGCTTCATCATCCCGATCGTCGGCGCGTTCCTCTGCTACATCGGCGCCGCGCTGGTCTACCTGTCCCCGTTCTTCGACAACTCCGGGAAGCTGCAGGGCTGGCACGACCGTGCCGCCGGCACCCTGGTGATCAAGAAGTAACGCGCACCGGACGACGAACAGAGCGGCCCGGCCCCCCTTCACGGGGACCGGGCCGCTCTGTCGTGTCGTCACCTCACCGGTGCGGCCACCGGCTCCGGGCGTCGGTCCCGGTGCCGGCTCCGAGTGCCGGTGTCAGTGTCAGTGTCAGTGGAAGAAGTGGCGGGTGCCGGTGAGGTACATGGTCACGCCGGCCTCGGCGGCCGCCGCGACGACCTCCTCGTCCCGGATCGAACCGCCCGGCTGCACCACGGCCTTGACGCCGCCGTCGAGCAGGATCTGCAGACCGTCCGCGAACGGGAAGAAGGCGTCGGAGGCCGCGTACGAGCCCCGGGCCCGGTCGCCGGCCCGCTCCACCGCGAGCTTCGCCGAGTCGACCCGGTTGACCTGGCCCATGCCGACGCCCACCGAGGCACCGCCCTTGGCCAGCAGGATCGCGTTGGACTTGACGGCCCGGCAGGCCCGCCAGGCGAAGGCCAGCTCGGCCAGCTCGGCCTCGGAGAGCGCCTCACCGGTGGCCAGCGTCCAGCTCGCCGGGTCGTCGCCCTCGGCGTGGATCCGGTCGGCGTCCTGGAGCAGCACGCCGCCGGAGATCGGGCGCACCTCCTGGCGGTTGGCCGGCGCCTCGGGAGCGAGCAGCACCCGCAGGTTCTTCTTGCGGGCGAGCACCTCGACGGCGCCGTCCTCGTAGCCCGGGGCGACGACGACCTCGGTGAAGATCGGGGCGATCTGCTCGGCCAGCTCGACGGTGACCGGGCGGTTGACCGCGATCACACCGCCGTACGCGGAGACCGGGTCGCACTCGTGCGCCTTGCGGTGCGCCTCGGCGACGTCCGCGCCGGTGGCGATGCCGCACGGGTTGGCGTGCTTGATGATCGCGACGGCCGGCTCGGCGTGGTCGTACGCGGCGCGGCGGGCGGCATCGGTGTCGACGTAGTTGTTGTACGACATCTCCTTGCCGTGCAGCTGCTCGGCGCCGGCCAGGCCGCCGGTGCCGTCGCTGTAGAGCGCGGCGCCCTGGTGCGGGTTCTCGCCGTAGCGCAGCACGTTCTGGCGCTCGTAGGTGGCGCCCAGGAACTCCGGGAAGCCCTCGACGTCGCCGGCCGCGTAGCCGGCCTCGAACCAGGAGGCCACCGCGACGTCGTACGCGGCGGTGTGCGCGAACGCGGCGCCGGCCAGGCGCTTGCGGGTGGCCAGGTCGAAGCCGCCCTCCTGGACGGCCTTCAGCACGTCGCCGTAGCGGGCCGGGTCGACCACGACGGCGACCGACGGGTGGTTCTTGGCCGCGGCGCGGACCATGCTCGGGCCGCCGATGTCGATCTGCTCGACGCACTCGTCCGGGGTGGCGCCGGAGGCGACGGTGGCCTTGAACGGGTAGAGGTTCACCACGACCAGCTCGAAGGGCTCGACGCCCAGCTCGGCCAGCTGCGCGCGGTGCGACTCCAGCCGCAGGTCGGCGAGCACGCCGGCGTGCACGCGGGGGTGCAGCGTCTTCACGCGCCCGTCGAGGCACTCGGGGAATCCGGTCAGCTCGGAGACCTCGGTCACCGGGACGCCCGCGGCGGCGATCCGGCCGGCGGTGGAGCCGGTGGAGACGATGACGACCCCGGCGGCGTGCAGGCCCTGGGCCAGCTCCTCCAGACCGGTCTTGTCGTACACGCTGATCAGCGCGCGGCGGATCGGACGGACGTTCTCGGAGACAACGGGCGTGGTGGGGGCGGCGCTCATGCCGGAATCCATACCTTTCGGTCCTCGATGCGGTGACCCTCGCGGGCCAGCCGGCCCACGATGTCGACGAGCAGCTTTCGCTCGACAGTCTTGATGCGCTCGTGCAGCGCTTCGCCGCCATCGGCGTGGTCGGCGTCGGTGACCTCGACGACGCCCTGCGCGATGATCGGCCCGGTGTCCACGCCGGCGTCGACCAGGTGGACGGTGCAGCCGGTGACCTTCACCCCGTACGCGAGCGCGTCGGTGACGCCGTGGGCACCGGGGAAGGCGGGCAGCAGAGCGGGGTGGGTGTTGATGATCCGCCCGGCGAAGGCGGCGACGAACCCGGATCCGAGGATCTTCATGAAACCGGCCGTGACCACGAGGTCCGGCTCGTACGCCGCGACGGACGCGGTCAGCGCGCGGTCCCAGTCGGCGCGGTCGGCGAAGTCCTTCACCCGGTGCACGAAGACCGGCAGCGCGGCCCGCTCGGCACGCTCCAGGCCCGCGATGCCGGCACGGTCGGCGCCGACGGCGACGATCTCCGCGCCGAAGGCCGGGTCGGCCGCGGCATCGATCAGCGCCTGCAGGTTGGTGCCGGAACCGGAGACCAGCACCACCAGGCGGGCCGGGCCGGGTGTGCGGGGCGGGAAGAGCTGAGCGGGGGCGGCGGCCACTGCGCGATTCTCCGTAGGTCGGGCGCCGCCCGCTGGTACATCCACCGGCGGTGGGGCCACTACGAACGGCAGGTCGAGCGAGGGGGAACACCGGAGGAACCCGCCACGACGCGGGGCCCGGGGAACCTATCTGAGCTGCTGACCGTCACCACGATAACGGCTGGTCGGACGGCCCCTGAAACGCCCTGTCGGCGCTACGCGCGTAGTTGAGACGGGGATCTCCATCGGGGTGCCGTTCACCCGCCGTCCGCCCGCCGTCCGCCTGCGGACGGGTGCGGACGGGGCGTCGTCCGGGTGCGGACGGGGCGTCTGCGGGATGCGGGCGCCGGGCCTCCGGGCCTCCGGGCCGCCGGGCCGCCGGGCCGCCGTCGGGGCGCGGCCGGGGCGCGGCCGGGCCGTCGCGGGTTCGCCGGTGTGGCGGAACCCGCCCCGAAAGCAGGCCGCCGAAGGCCCCGCGGGCGACTGCGGGATCATAGGGTGGCGCGGGCGTCCGCCCCACCGATCGAGAAGGAATGGCTGAACCATGAGCAGCGGTGACAACACCGGCGAGCGCAACCCCTTCGCGCCGCCGCCGGCGGATGCCCCGGACCAGCCGTGGCAGCCGCGCAACCCCGGGCCCACCGAGGGCCCGGACGCGCCCGACGGCGACGGGAGCCCGGACGAGCGCCCGCAGGTCCCGCCGCCGCACCCGTGGAGCCCCGGCTACCAGGGCGGCGGCTGGCACCCCCGCCCGCCCGCCCCGCAGCCGCCCAAGCTCGACCCGGCCGACCCGGCGCAGCGCAAGGCCCGCAACGCCGCACTGGCCGGCATGGGCGCGCTGGTCTGCGCGTTCGCCTCGCTGCACTACGTCGCGCTGTTCGTCGGCGCGCTGGCCATCGTCTGGGGCATCACCGCGATGCGGGCCCCCAAGCCGGCCGCCACCACCGCCACCGCGACCGGCCCGGCCGCGCCGGCCGCCGTCGCCGGCGAGTCCGCCGCCCCGAACCCGCTGACCCCGGCCGCCCTGGCCGGGGTGCTCACCGGCGCGATGACGGTGGTCTTCGTGTCCTCGGTGATCGGCCTCAGCCTCTACTACAACGACTACGTGACCTGCGTGCGGGACTCGCTCACCTCGACCGGTGCGGACAACTGCGAGCGGCTCGCGCCGAAGTGGTACGTGGACATCACCAAGACCCGCGAGTAGCGGGAGCGGCGGGGCCGGTCAGTCCGTCCCGCCGACACCGTCCGAACCGTTCACGCGGTCCGCGCCCGCCGCGCCGCGGGCCGCCCCGCCCTGGCCCGCCGCGCCGTGAGCCGCAACGGCGTCGGCCGACCGGCCCAGCCGCAGCACCACCGCGTACGCACGGGCGCGCAGCAGCAGCGCGCCCCGGCGCGCGTAGCCGTTGAGCACGCCGCCTCCGGCCGCGTCGCCCGCCGGCGGGCCGACCGCCGCACCGCCCTGACCGCCGCCCAGTGCCCGGGCCCGCGTCAGCAGGGCGCCCGGGACGGCGACCACGGCGATCCAGCCCGCCGCCGCCAGCCCCGTCCGCCACGGCACCGGGCCCAGCTCCGCCATCCGGCCGCCGGCCAGCGCCCCGCCGGAGAGCCAGCCGAGCACCGCCACGGCCGCACCGGTCAGCAGGGCCGCCGCCAGCACCGCACCGACCGTCCCCGCCGGGTGCCAGGCGGTGGCCTCCGCCTCGGCCGACTGGTCCAGGTCGTCCGACCCGTCCGGGTCGTCCAGGTCGTCCGGGTCGTCCAGGTCGTCCGGGTACCGGTCCGTCCGGTCCGGGCCGACCGGTACCCGGGCCCCGCTCGCGGCCGCCCGGCCCAGCAGCACCGCCGGGACCACCCCGGCCAGGGCCGGCAACAGGCAGGCCAGCAGCCGCCAACCGCCCGCTCCGGGCTCGGCCACCAGCGCGAACAGCGGAAGCTCCGGCAGCGGCCCCAGCACCGTGCCGGCCGGTGCCACCAGCGTCCCCGCCCCCGCCGCGAACCCCGGGCCCAACGCGTAGGCCGTGCCCCAGAGCACCGCGTTCGGCAGCAGCACCACGCTGAGCAGCAGCAGTCCGGCCACGGCGGCCGGGCCCTGCGCGAGCGCCGCCGCGCCGTGCCCGGCACCGGTCACCGCGGCCAGCACCGCCGCCACCGCGACCACCGTCGCACCCGCCGCCAGCAGCCCCGCCCCGCCGGCCAGTGCCGCCGTCCGAACCGCCGCCGCGCCCCCCTCGAAGCAGGCCCACGCGGGCACCCGGTCCAGCGCCCGCCGCCGGAGCACCCGCCAGGACGCCTGCCAGGGCGCAGGCCAGGGCTCACGTGCCGGCCGGCCGCGCTCCGGCACCCGGCGGGCCGTCCGGGCACCGGCCGCCGTCGCGGCGGCGGCCAGCAGCGCCACCACCAGGACGTCCGGCAGCACCCGCGCCCGGAACGACCCGGCGTCAGAACACTGGGCGGCCACCGCCACGGCGACCGCGCAGTAGCCGGACCACACCGCCAACGGACCGCTCCACCGCGGTCGCAGCCGGCGCCGGACCGCCGCCCGGGCGCCCGCACGGTGCAACTGGCCCACCGCCAGCAGGCCGAGCAGCAGCGGAGTCACGGTCAGCGGGGCGTCCAGCGGGCCGCGGAGCACCGGTGCACCGTGCCCGAGCAGCCAGAGCACCCCGGCCAGCCGAACCGCGCCGGCCGCACCGTCGTCCGCGTCCGGGGTCACCACCCAGAGCCCCAGCACCGGCACGGCGACCGCCGCCAGGCCGAGCAGCGCCGTCCTCACCCCGGTGAGCAGATCGGCCAGAACGGGTCTGGCGCCCAGCTCGCCCGGCACTTCCAGGATCGGACGGCCCATCAGCTGCGTCATGCGCCTCATGGTGCCAAGGCGACTCGCCATGCTCCGTGAAGAGGCAAACCACCGTCGTGTCCCAGATTATTGGCTTATGCGCATTTTCAGACCCTGCCCTCATGCCGACGCCCCCGCTCCGGCCCGGAGCGTCTGATGACCACGCCGCCGACTGCCGAGCGCCCCGCCGGTGCCCCCGCCGCCGCCCACCCCACTGCCCACCCCACTGCCCGCCCCGCCGCCCCCGCCGACCCGCCCGCACCGCAGGGGCGCCCCGGAAAGGGCCGGTCCGGTCGCGGCCGGGCCGCGAAGGCCGCCAACGCCGCCCGGGCGGCGCGGACCCCCGAGCCCGGCGGACCCGCCGAAGGACCCACCGGCGGACCGCCCGGCGGCCAGGACGAGGCGCTCCGGCTGCTGCGACAGCTGACGCCCCGTGAAGCCCAGGCCCTGGCCCAGCTCGCGGCCGGGCGGGACCTCGCCCAGTCGGCGGCCGCGCTGGGCGTCACCCCGGCCACCGCACGGAGCTACCAGCACCGGGCCATGCGCAAGCTCGGCACCCGGACGCACGCCGAGATCGCCGCCTTCGCCGCCCTGCTGAGCCCCGCTCAGGCCGCCTCCGCGAGCACCGCCGGCCCACCGGACGGCCCCCGCCCCGGCACCCCGGCGAAGCCGCCGGCCGGGCGGGAACGACGCGGGCGCGCCAAGACCCGGCCGACCACCCCGGCCGCCCCGGCCACCGCCGCGCCGAAGGCCCCCGCCGCCCCGGCCACCGCCGCGCCCCACGGGAGCCCGCGCACCGGGGACGGCGCCCGACCGCAGTCCACCCACGCCACCCCGAAGGCCCCCGCCCGCCCGGACACTCCCACGAACACCACCACGGCGAGCACCCCCGCGGCGGCCGGCCCGGCGGCCGCGCCCGCCGGGGCGCCCCGGGCCAAGGGCGGCACCACGCCCCGCCCCGGCCCGGCCACCGCGCCGCCACCCCGGCCGAACGGCCGCGGGGCCGCCACCCCCGCCCCGACCGGCGCAGGCACGGCGAACGCGCCGGCGGAGCAGCGGGGCTCCGCCCGACCGGCGCCCGCGCCGGTGCCCGCCCCCGCCGCGCACGAGCAGGTGCCCGCGCCCGCACCCTCCTTCGAGGAGCTGTACGAGACCGCCCACACCCGTCTGGTCCAACAGGTGTTCCTGCTCACCGCCTGCAAGCACCGCGCCGTGCACTGCGTGCGACTGGCCTTCGGCGAGGCGGGGCGGCGCTGGGAGGACGTGGCGGCCGGGAGCGATCCGGAGGGGTGGGTACGGGCGCGGGCCTGCGAGGCGGCGCTCTCCCCGTGGCACCGGGGCGGTCCGCGCCGGGCCCACGTCTGGCGGCTGCCGCACCGGCGGATCAAGGTCCGCCCCGCCGACGAGTCGCAGGCCGTGCTGCCGGACCACGACCGCCTCACCGACCGTGACCGCGCGCTGCTCAAGGCGCTCAAACGGCTCTCCCGCCCGCAACGCCGGGCGCTGGTGCTGCACGACGGCCTGGGCCTGCCCGCCGCCGCCGTGGCCGTCGAGGTGGAGTCGACCCGGGCGGCCGCCGAGGGCCGGATCTGGGCGGCCCGGGCGGCGCTGGCGCAGTGGGTGCCGGAGCTGGTCGGGCCCGACCCGGCCGCCGAGGGCTTCGCCGACCGGCTCGCCGGGCTGCTGCACCGGGCCGCCGTCCGCGGCTGCCCGCAGCCGCACCGGCCGCCGGTCCCGCTGCTGCGCGCCCGTCACGGACTGGCGAACGCCACCCGGACCGGGGCGGCGATCCTGATCACGGTGGCGGTCGGCGGCGCGGCGGCGGCGACGCTGGCCGGCAGCGGCCCGGGGTCGCTGTTCCGCCGACCTCCCGAGCCGCCCGCGCAGACGGTCTGCGGCGCGGTCAACGGCTCCGCCGTCCCCCTCGTCCCCGACGGCCCGCTGACCGGGATCCGCAGCCTCTGGTGCAGTCCGGCGCCGGGCGTGGAGCCGGTCGTGATGGACCCTCCGCCGCCCCGGGCTCCCTTGTGGGAGCTGCCGGCCGCCGGGCGGACGACGGCGGCCCTGCCCCCGCCCGGCTCGGCGGCGGGGCCGTCGGCCTGCACCCGCTGGGCGCTCCACCCCTGCCCGGCGGACCACTAGGGCCTGCCCGGCGTCGCGCGCCCGGCAGGATCGGCCGGACGGGGCCCAGGGCCGGAGAGGCCGGAGAGGGCCGGGCCCCGGGAGCCGGCCGGGGCACAACGGCGAGCGCCCCCGCCCGGAGGTCCGGACGGGGGCGCTCGACAGCCGGGAGGCGTCAGCCGTTGATCAGCTCACGCGCCAGGCGGGCGGTCTCGGACGGCGTCTTGCCGACCTTGACACCGGCGGCCTCAAGGGCCTCCTTCTTGGCCTGCGCGGTGCCCGAGGAGCCGGAGACGATGGCGCCGGCGTGGCCCATGGTCTTGCCCTCGGGGGCGGTGAAGCCCGCGACGTAGCCGACGACCGGCTTGGTGACGTGCTCGGCGATGTAGGCCGCGGCACGCTCCTCGGCGTCGCCACCGATCTCACCGATCATGACGATGAGCTCGGTCTCCGGGTCCTCCTGGAAGGCCTTGAGAGCGTCGATGTGGGTGGTCCCGATGACCGGGTCACCGCCGATGCCCACGGCCGAGGAGAAGCCGATGTCCCGCAGCTCGTACATGAGCTGGTAGGTCAGGGTGCCGGACTTCGAGACCAGGCCGATCTTGCCGGAGCTGGTGATGTCGGCCGGGATGATGCCGGCGTTCGACTGTCCGGGGCTGATCAGGCCGGGGCAGTTCGGGCCGATGATCCGGGTCTTGTTGCCCTTCGAGCCCGCGTACGCCCAGAAGGCGGCGGTGTCGTGCACCGGGACGCCCTCGGTGATGACGACGGCCAGGCCGATCTCGGCGTCGATGGCCTCGACGACGGCGTCCTTGGTGAACTTCGGCGGCACGAAGATGACGGTGACGTCGGCACCGGTCTTCTCGATGGCCTCGGCGACGGAGCCGAAGACGGGGACCTCGGTGCCGTCGACGTCGACCGTGGTGCCGGCCTTGCGCGGGTTCACACCGCCGACGATCTGGGTGCCGGAGGCGAGCATGCGGCGGGTGTGCTTCATGCCCTCGGAGCCGGTCATGCCCTGGACGATGACCTTGCTGTCCTTGGTAAGGAAGATAGCCATGGTGAGAAGTCCCTTCCTTACTTGTTGGCCAGCTCGGCGGCGCGGTCGGCCGCACCGTCCATGGTGTCCACCTGCTGAACCAGCGGGTGGTTGGCGTCGGTCAGGATCTTGCGACCCAGCTCGGCGTTGTTGCCGTCCAGGCGGACGACCAGCGGCTTGGTGACCTCGTCGCCCTTGGTCTTCAGCAGCTCCAGGGCCTGCACGATGCCGTTCGCGACGGCGTCGCACGCGGTGATGCCACCGAAGACGTTGACGAAGACCGACTTGACGTCGGGGTCGCCCAGGATGATCTCCAGGCCGTTCGCCATCACCTCGGCGGACGCGCCGCCGCCGATGTCGAGGAAGTTGGCGGGCTTCACGCCGCCGTGCTTCTCGCCCGCGTAGGCGACCACGTCGAGGGTGCTCATGACGAGACCCGCGCCGTTGCCGATGATGCCGACCTGGCCGTCGAGCTTGACGTAGTTCAGGCCCTTGGCCTTCGCCGCCGCCTCGAGCGGGTTGGCGGCGGCCTTGTCCTCGAGCGCCTCGTGCTCGGGCTGGCGGAACTCGGCGTTCTCGTCCAGGGAGACCTTGCCGTCGAGCGCGATGATCTTGCCGTCGCCGGACTTGATCAGCGGGTTGACCTCGACGAGGAGGGCGTCCTCCTTGATGAAGACGACCCAGAGCTTCTGCAGGACATCGGCGACCTGGTCGGCGATCTCGGCCGGGAACTTCGCCGCGGCGACGATCTCGGCGGCCTTCTCCGGGGTGCAGCCCTCGTTGGCGTCGACCGGGATCTTGGCGAGCGCCTCGGGGTTCTCCTCCGCGACGACCTCGATCTCCACACCGCCCTCCACGCTGGCCATGGCCAGGAAGGTGCGGTTGGTGCGGTCCAGCAGGAAGGAGACGTAGTACTCCTCCTTGATGTCCGCGGTCTGGGCCAGCATCACCTTGTGCACGGTGTGGCCCTTGATGTCCATGCCGAGGATCGCCTCGGCCTTGGCGACGGCGTCCGCCGGGTCGGCGGCGAGCTTCACGCCACCGGCCTTGCCTCGGCCACCCACCTTCACCTGAGCCTTGACGACGGCGCGGCCGCCGAAGCGCTCCGCGATGGCGGCAGCGTCTGCGGCGGTCTCGATGACATCACCGTCAAGCACGGGAACCCCGTGCTTGGCGAAGAGGTCCCTCGCCTGGTACTCGAACAGGTCCACGTGTTTGTCCTTGTTCGTGGTCGCGGATTGTGTCTCTACGAGCGTGCCACGGCAGGATCTTCGCTGCGGGTCGTCGAGGCGGTGCGGGTACGCAGAGGTACGGCCTTGCGGCCCACACAGCCACGGGCGCACACGTCAATCAACACGCGCGTCACGTCCGTCTGGCAGGTTATCCCCGGACGACGGGCGCGTTTCGCCCGGGACCGGCCCGGCTTGGGTGAGAACCGTCACAGCCGGGCCGCGGCCGGCTGCCGCGCGCCCTGCTCAGAAGGCGCGCAGATCAGCGGTCCGCCCGGGCGCGGGTTCGCTCGTCCGGGTGAACCCGCGCACCCCGTCCCTACACGCCCTGTTCCGGTACCGGGATCGGCCGCTTCTCGATCGCCGCCGCCATGACGTCCGCGAAGGCGTCCGGGGTGCAGGCGAACGCCGGGGCGCCGAGCGCGGCCAGGGCGGCCGCGTGCGCGTGGTCGTACGCCGGTGCCCCCTCGTCGGAGAGCGCGAGCAGCGCGACGAACTGGACGCCGGCCGCCTTCATCGCCGCCACCCGCTTGAGCATCTCGTCCCGGATGCCGCCCTCGTAGAGGTCGCTGATCAGCACCACCACGGTCTCGGACGGCCGGGTGATCCTCGACTGGCAGTAGGCCAGCGCCCGGTTGATGTCGGTACCGCCGCCGAGCCGGGTCGCGAACAGGACGTCCACCGGGTCGTCGAGCTGCTCGGTGAGGTCGACCACCGAGGTGTCGAACACCACCAGCCGGGTGTCCAGGGTCTTCATCGAGGCCAGCACCGCGCCGAACACCGCCGAGTGCACCACCGAGGGGGCCATCGAGCCGGACTGGTCGATGCAGAGGATGACGTCCTTCTTCACCGCGCGCTGCGCCCGGGCGTAGCCGACCAGTCGCTCGGGCACGACGGTGCCGTACTCGGGCAGGTAGTTCCGCAGGTTGGCCCGGATGGTGCGGTCCCAGTCGATGTCCCGGTGGCGCGGGCGGTTCACCTTGGCGCTGCGGTCCAGCGCGCCGCCCAGGGTGGCCCGGGTGCGGTCGGCGAGCCGGCGCTCCAGCTCCGCGACCACCTTGCCGACCACCGCGCGGGCGGTCTCCCGGGTGGTCTCGGGCAGTGCGTGCTTCAGCGAGAGCAGGGTGGCGACCAGGTGGACGTCGGGCTCGACCGCCTCCAGCATCTCCGGCTCCAGCAACAGGTGGTCCAGGCCGAGCCGGGTGATGGCGTCCTGCTGCATCAGTTGGACGACGGTGGTGGGGAAGTACTCGCGGATGTCGCCCAGCCAGCGCGCCACCTGCGGCGCCGACCCGCCCAGCCCGGCGCCGCGCCGGCCGGCCCGGCCCTCCTGCGGTGCGCCCCGGTACAGCGCGGCGAGCGCGGCGTCCATCGCGGCGTCCCGGCCGCGCAGCGCGTGGCCGGTGCCGTCCGCCTCGCCGCCGAGGACCAGCCGCCAGCGGCGCAGCCGCTCCTCGGCGGCGAGGGTGGCGGGGGTGGTGGTCTCTGCCATCGGGTGCTCCTTCCGGTCCGTCCCGTACGGGGTCGGGTGGTGCGGCAGTTCGGGGTGGTGCGGCGGGTCGGGTGGTGCGGCAGTTCGGGGTGGTGCGGCGGGTCAGGTGTTGCGGCCGTCGGCCTGCCGGGGGATCCGCGCCGGGCCGCCGGGGTGGACCGGGCAGCCGGGCAGCCCGAGCAGCAGGGCGACCACGGGGACCGCCGCGTCGGCGCGGGCCGGGTCGAGCTCGGGGCCCGTGCCCGCCTCCGCCGCCGGCTCGGCGCCGAGCGGGCCGGCCGCGACCCGGCTGCCGACGGTGTTCCGGACGCCCGCCTCCAGCGCGGAGAAGGTACGGCGCAGCAGCGGCAGCACGTCGGTGAAGACCTCGGCCGGCACCGCCGTCAGCCACTCGTCTAGCAGGGCCAGCAGGCGGGGGTCGTGCAGCAGCAGGGCGCCGCCGCCGGTGAGGAAGCCCTCGACCCAGCCCGCCGCGTCCGCCGGGGCGCTGGCGACCGAGAGGACGAGGCCCAGCCGGCGGCCGGCCTCCTCGGAGTCGAGCCGTCCGTCGTCCAGCAGCAGCCGGACGGCGCGGCCGCGCAGCAGGCCGGGCACACCGGTGGCCGGGCCGCCGGCCGGTTCGCGGCGGGCGAGCGCCCGCAGGGTCGCGGCCCACCGGTCGGCGAGCCCGCCGACCGGCTCCAGCAGGCCGATCGCGCCGTGCACCTCGTCGAGCCGGCCGCGCATCGCCTCCGCGCCGGCCGCGTCCAGCCCGGTGCAGGCGGGCGGCAGGCCGACACAGATCCGGTCGGCGAGGCCCGCCGCGACCTCGCCGAGCGCGCCGTGGTCGGTGCCGCGGACGTCGCCGTAGCGCAGCGCGCGGACCAGCGCGGGCAGGGCGCCCGCCAGCTGGGCGACGTCGGTGTCCAGCGCGGCGCAGTCGGCGAGCACCCGCATCACGGCGGGCAGCGCGTCGGTCAGCCCGGCGAGCAGGCAGGCCTCGACCAGGGCCGTCAGCTCGGTGAGCTCCACCGCGGCCCGCGCCGCGCCGACGGCCCGGCCGGCCGCCGCGTCCTCGACGGTGGTGCCCCACTGGGCGGCCTCGACGACCCGGACGGCGAACTCGGGCTGCCAGTGGAGCCGCCAGCTCTCCCGGAAGGTGCCCGTCGAGTTGACGGCGGAGCGGCTCGGCACGCCCCAGTCGATGCCGAACAGCCGCAGCCGGTGCAGCAGCCGGGAGCGCGCCGCGTCGTTCTCCTTGCGCAGGTCCAGGTCCAGCTCCCGCGGGTCCACCGCCGGCTTCAGCCGCAGCGAGCGCTGCAGCCGGGCCAGGTCCCGTTGCAGCGGCACCGCCGGCGCGCCGTCCGGCACCTCGCCGAGCGCGTCGCCGGTCACCAGGCGGTCGTGCACCAGCGCCAGCGCGACGTCCGAGCCGTCGCACATCACCGAGCGGACGGCGTCCACGGTCTCGGTCAGCCCGGCGAGCGGGCGCTCGCGCACCACCGCCAGCGTCCGGGCCAGCCGGACGGCCTCGATCACGTGCGCGGAGGAGACCGGGTGGTCCTCGGCGCGCAGCAGCTCGGCGGCCCTGGTCAACCAGAGCGGCAGCGGATCACCCGGGGTGGTGAACAGGTGGTGGTACCAGCCCGGCGAGACGATCCCGGCGCCGTAGCCGCTCTGCTGGGAGAGCCGGCGGTGCGTCCACGGCACCCAGGTGATGTCGGTCCGCACCTTCTTCGGCAGACCGGCCAGCACCGCCCGGTCGTGGGCGGCGGTCGGCATGGCGGCCAGCGCCGGGACGTGGAACGCCCCGCAGACCACGGCGATCCGCCGGTGCCCGGCCCGCTTGGCGGCCCGGACCTGCTGACGCATGTACGCCTCCCGCAGGTCGTCGCGCCGGGCGGCCGGGCCGGCGGCCGCCCCGCCCTCCCGCAGCGCCGCCATCGCCTCGGCGACCGCGGCGAACGGGGCCAGCGCGTCGGTGCCGGGCGCGCGGTGCTCGATCACGTCCTCCCACCAGCGCTCCGGGTCGTCGCAGCCGGCCGCCTCGGCGAGCATCCCGATCGGATCCCCCGGCCGCTCGTCGGTCCGCCCGTCCTGCTCCGTCCCGGCCGGTTCCCCGGGCTCTCCCGGCTCCTCGGGCTCCCCCGGCTCCTCGGCGAGGCCGTAGGCCGCCGGGAGGTCGATGAAGCGCACCGGTACACCGGCGTCGAGTCCGTAGCGGATCGCCACCCACTCCGGGGAGAACTCGGCGTACGGCCAGAACGCCGCCCTGGCCGGGTCGTCCACGGCGTGGGCGAGCAGGGCGACCGGTGGCACCATGTCCTTCCCGGCCGCCAGCCCGACGATCGGGTCGGCCTCCGGCGGGCCCTCGATCAGCACCGCGTCCGGCCGCAGCTGCTCCAGTGCGGCGGCCACCGCGCGGGCCGAGCCGGGGCCGTGGTGCCGTACGCCCAGCAGCGTCACCTCTGCGCTCATCGCGCCCTCCCTCCTCGTGCCTCGAACTGCCTCGTACTGCCTTGTATTGCCTCGAACTGCCTCGACCTCAGTGGGTGTGCTCGCGGGCGGCGCGGTAGAAGTCCTTCCAGCCGTCCCGCTCGCGCAGCACGCCCTCGACGTACTCGCGCCACACCACCCGGTCGGCGACCGGATCCCGGACGACGGCGCCGAGGATGCCGGCCGTGACGTCGCCGGCCCGCAGCACGCCGTCCCCGAAGTGGGTGGCCAGGGCCAGGCCGTTGGTCACCACCGAGATCGCCTCGGCCGTCGACAGCGTGCCGCTCGGCGTCTTGACCTTCGTCCGGCCGTCCACCGTGAGGCCGGCCCGCAGCTCGCGGAAGACCGTCACCACGCGCCTGATCTCCTCGGCCCCGCCGGGCAGTCGGGTCAGCTCCAGCGAGCGGCCGAGCTGCTCGACCCGCCGGGTGACGATGTCCACCTCCTCCTCCAGCGAGGCGGGCAGCGGCAGCACCACGGTGTTGAACCGCCGACGCAGCGCGCTCGACAGCTCGTTGACGCCGCGGTCCCGGTCGTTCGCCGTGGCGATCAGGTTGAAGCCGCGCACGGCCTGCGTCTCGCCGCCCAACTCCGGTACCGGCAGCGTCTTCTCCGACAGGATGGTGATCAGACTGTCCTGCACGTCCGCCGGGATCCGGGTCAGCTCCTCGACCCGGGCGATCTTCCCGTCCGCCATCGCCCGCATCAGCGGCGAGGGCACCAGCGCCTCCCGGCTCGGACCCTCCGTCAGCAGCCGGGCGTAGTTCCACCCGTACCGGACGGCCTCCTCCGGCGTGCCCGCCGTCCCCTGCACCAGCAGGGTCGAATCGCCGCTGATCGCGGCCGCGAGATGCTCCGACACCCAGGTCTTCGCGGTGCCCGGCACGCCGAGCAGCAGCAGCGCCCGGTCCGTGGCCAGCGTCGTCACGGCGACCTCGACGATCCGCCGCGGCCCGACGTACTTCGGGGTGACCACGGTGCCGTCCGGCAGCTCGCCGCCGAGCAGGTAGGTCGCGACGGCCCACGGCGACAGCTTCCACCGCTCGGGGCGCGGACGGTCGTCCTGCGCGGCCAGCGCGGCCAGCTCCGCCGCGAAGGCGTACTCCGCGTGTTGCCGCAGAACGTCGGTCATGAGGGGCTCCTTCGGGTCGGCCGCCGGACACACCTGTGGCAGGCGGCGAGGTGATCGGGGGGAGCCAGGTCGGCGTCCCGGCCTGCGAGAACAACCCTGCACCGGACCACTGACAATCCTGACCGGACCTCAGTTCGACCACCCGGCCTGTCAGTCCCCCCGCCTACCGTCGTCGGCATGGAGGAACGCTGGAGCACCGAACACGTCCTGTCCCTGGCACCCGACGCGAGCTCGCAGAAGGCCGCGGGCAAGCTCTCCTCGCCCGCGCCCTGGTCCGCCACGGGCACCGACGGCACCGCGCTCTGGGGCGAGTGCAAGGGCAGCGGCCGGACGCCGTACCGCACCGCCGTCGAACTGGCCACGCCCGCGTACTCGTGCACCTGCCCGAGCCGCAAGTTCCCGTGCAAGCACGCGCTCGGGCTGCTGCTGCTCTGGAGCGGCACCCCCGAGGCCGTCCCGGCCGGCGAACCGGCCGGCTGGGCGTCCGACTGGCTGGCGGAGCGCCGCGACCGCGCCGAGCGGCGCGCGACCG